>JAUZGC010000173.1 GCA_030840105.1 Microbacteriaceae bacterium | reverse complement strand
AGGGAGTCTCGATCGAGGTCATTGATCTGCGGTCGCTTTCACCGATCGACTTCGACACGGTCGAGGCGTCAGTTCGCAAGACGGGTCGTCTCGTGGTCACGCACGAAGCGGCACACTCGGGTGGACTCGGTGCCGAGATCGCTGCGAGCATCACGGATCGGTGTTTCGACTACCTTGAGCACGCGCCTGTTCGCATCACTGGTTTTGACGTGCCGTATCCGCCGTCCAAGCTCGAGGCGCACCATTTGCCCGATCTCGATCGCATTCTTGACGGAGTTGATCGCGCTCTCGCCCGGCCCAATTCGCTCAGCGGTGTGGAGGACTAGCGTGTCGGTCATCAAGGACTTCAAGCTGCCTGATCTGGGTGAAGGGCTGACCGAATCCGAGCTCGTTTCGTGGCACGTCCAGGTGGGGGACACCGTTCAGCTCAACGAGATCATCGCCGACGTGGAAACGGCCAAGGCGCTCGTCGAGCTTCCGTCGCCGTATACCGGCGTTGTGGCCCGCCTCTATGTCGAGCCGGGAATCACCGTCAATGTCGGCGAACCTCTTCTCGCGTTCGAGGTCGAAGGGGACGGGGCTGCGGCTGGTGGTGGTGCCGGTGCTGGTACTGGTGCCGGTGCTGGTGCTGGAGTCGATGGTGGTGGCGCCGGTGCAGGTGGCGCCGGTGGTGCGATTGAGGCGGAGGCGGATGCCGGCGCTGCGATTGACGGCGATGAGGCAGAGCCGAACCTCGTCGGATACGGAGCCAGGCCGGACCGTTCGAGCCACCCGACTCGTCGTGCCCGAGTGTTCGCGGGGCTCAGCGTGTCGTCTGCGCCCGCTTCGCCCACCTCACCAGAATCGGAATCCAGCACGATGGGCTTCCCGCCAGATGCGCCGGGTGAGCGCCCGCGATCGACACCGCCCGTCCGCAAATTGGCCAGGGATCTCGGCGTCGAACTCGACCACATCGCCGGAACCGGCGAGGGCGGGGTCATCACGCGCGAGGACGTACGGCGCGCGACCAGTCCAGACGCCACAAACCTGGAAGGTCGGCCCGCGACGAGCCCGGACGTACGGCGCGCGACGAGCCCTCTTCAGCACGAGGCCGGCCGGGACGTAGAACGATCCACCACGCTGGATCCACAGCGCGCGACATCCGCACGGTTGGCACCCACGGAGCGCGAGACCCGGAGTCCGATCAAGGGTGTGCGCAAGTACACGGCCGAGGCGATGGTCGCGAGCGCGTTCACGGCGCCGCACGTCACGACGTTCCTCACTGTCGACGTCACGCCGACTCTCGAGCTGCTCGCACGACTCAAGCAGCTCGGCGAGTTCAGCGGGTATCGCCTCAACTTCCTCACGGCGGTCGCCAAAGCTCTGTGCATTGCGGTGGCACGCACGCCTGTCGTGAATTCGCACTGGGACGAGCCTGCTGGCGAGATCGTCCAGTTCCACTACGTCAATCTCGGCATCGCTGCTGCAACGCCGCGTGGACTCATGGTGCCCACGATCAAGGATGCCGACCGACTCACCCTGCCGGAACTCGCGACCGCGCTCGCCGACCTCGTGGAGACCGCGAAGGCCGGACGCACCAACCAGGAGCAACTCTCCGCCGGCACGATTTCGATCACCAATGTCGGTGTGTTCGGCGTGGACACGGGCACCCCCATTCTGAATCCGGGGGAGGCCGCTATCCTCGCGGTCGGTGCGATTCGCAGGCGCCCCTGGGAGCACGCCGGCCAGATCGCGCTGCGCGACGTGGTGACGCTCAGCCTGTCGTTCGACCATCGCCTCGTCGATGGCGAGCAGGGTTCACGCTTCCTTGCGGATGTCGGAGCCATCCTCGCCGAACCCGGCTTCGCGCTGACGATGGTCTAGCCGTACTGACCGGCGACGTTGAGGGGGGCGCGCCCACGTTTTCAAATAGCGGGTTGAGTCGTAACCCCTCAGGAGGACATCGTCAGCGCCGCCCAAGCCATGCGCTCGAGCAAGCCGCGCACGTCCGCGCGACGCGACGCGCGCGCGCTGTGCGGCGTCGAATTGATCAGACCGAACGTAGCGTGGGCGCGGATGCGCAGCTCAGCTGCGTCAACATCCGGATGCAGGCGTCCGAGGACGTGCACCCACAACTCCACGTAATTGTGCTGCAGGGCACGAACCGCGTGCCGGTCCGCCGCGGCGAGGCTGTCGAGATCGCGATCCTGCACCCGGATCACGTCGGGATTCCCCAGTGCGAACTCCACGTGGAATTGGATGAGCGAGTGCAAGGCATCCTCGTCGTCTGCCGCGCGCGCCACGACCGTCGTCCCGCCGTCGAGAAGATCCTGGCTGACACCAATGAGCAGCGCGGCCAGCACAGCCTGCTTCCCGCTGAAGTGGCGGTAAACGGCCGGACCGCTCACGCCGACAGCCGTGCCGAGATCCTCGATCGAGACACGATTGAACCCGTTCTGGGCGAAGAGCTGCGAGGCGGCGTCGAGCAGGGCAGCCCGGCGGTCCGCCTTCGCCTGGCTTCGGGTCGTCGAACGTGCTGCGACCGACATCCGCTCTCCTGACTACTCGTAGCTCGACCGCCCCGCACGGGCCACACTCTGGACAACTCGGTTAATGCGCACTAACCTGAGCTCAGTTAGTGAACACTAACCGGATTAACTGTAGGCCACAAGCTGGAGTCGCCATGACCACGCTGACAAGCGAACTGGATGCGACCTCCCCGGCGTTCGCGGCCAACGACGCAGCACAGCGCGACCTCGTGGCAGAACTGCGCGTGCGGATGTCTGTCGCAGCGCAGGGCGGTCCGCAATCCTCTCGCGAGCGGCACGTTGCCCGCGGCAAGCTCCTTCCGCGCGAACGCATTGACGAGCTGCTCGACGACGGCAGTCCGTTCCTCGAGATCGCGCCGCTCGCGGCGAACGGAATGTACGACGACGAAAGCCCTGGGGCTGGAGTGATCGCCGGCATCGGCCTCGTCCATGGCCGCCACGTGCTCGTCATCTCGAACGACGCGACAGTCAAGGGCGGCACGTACTACCCGCTGACGGTCAAGAAGCACCTCCGCGCACAGGAGATCGCCATCGACAATCGGCTGCCCTGCATCTACCTGGTCGACTCCGGCGGCGCCTTCCTGCCGATGCAGGACGAGGTCTTCCCCGACCGCGACCACTTCGGCCGGATCTTCTTCAACCAGGCCAGGATGTCGGCCGCGAAGATCCCGCAGATCGCTGCCGTCCTCGGCTCGTGCACCGCGGGCGGCGCGTACGTGCCGGCGATGAGCGACGAGACCGTCATCGTGCGAGGCCAGGGCACGATCTTCCTCGGGGGCCCGCCGCTGGTGAAGGCCGCGATCGGTGAGATCGTCACGGCAGAAGAACTGGGCGGCGGCGAGGTGCACGCGCGCGTGTCCGGCGTCACCGACCATCTCGCCGAGAACGACAGGCACGCACTCCAGATCGTCCGCGACATCGTCGCGACGCTGCCCGCGCCAGCCCAGCCAGTGTGGGATGTCGCGTCGAGCAGCCCGCCCGCGGTCGACGAGTCCGGCCTCTACGGCGTGGTCCCGACCGACGTCCAGGCGCCATACGAGGTCCGCGAAGTCATCGCCAGGCTCGTCGACAGAAGCCGTTTCCACGAATTCAAGAAGGAGTACGGCACGACGCTCATCACGGGGTTCGCCCGGCTGCACGGGCACACAATCGGAATCGTCGCCAATAACGGCGTGCTGTTCAGCGAATCGGCGCTCAAAGGTGCGCACTTCATCGAGTTGTGCGACCAGCGAGGCATCCCGCTCGTCTTCCTGCAGAACATCTCCGGCTTCATGGTCGGCAGGGACTACGAAGCCGGCGGCATCGCCAAGCACGGCGCCAAGATGGTGACCGCGGTCGCGACGACCCGCGTTCCCAAGCTCACCGTCGTGATCGGCGGATCCTTCGGCGCGGGCAACTACTCGATGTGCGGTCGAGCGTACTCGCCGCGGTTCCTCTGGATGTGGCCGGCCAGCCGCATCTCCGTGATGGGCGGCCAGCAGGCGTCCGCTGTGCTCGCGACGGTCAAGCGTGAACAACTCGAGGGCCGCGGCGAGGAGTGGTCAGACGAGGCCGAGGCGGCGTTCAAGGCGCCGATTGCTGAAGCCTACGAACAGCAGGGCAGCCCGTACTACTCGACCGCGCGCCTGTGGGATGACGGCGTGATCGACCCGGCAGACACCCGCACCGTGCTCGGGCTCGCCCTCGACGTGTGCTCGCGCACACCACTCGGCGACACCTCCTTCGGCCTGTTCCGGATGTGACGTGATGACGGCGTTCGGAACGGTCCTGATTGCCAACCGAGGCGAGATCGCCTGCCGCGTGATCCGCACGCTGAAGGCGCTCGGCATCCGCTCCGTCGCCGTGTACAGCGACGCGGACCGGACGGCGAAGCACGTCGCCATGGCGGATACCGCGGTGCGGATCGGACCGGCAGCACCGCGGTCGAGCTACCTCAACATCGACGCGATCATCGCCGCCGCACGCGAGACGGGCGCAGAGGCCATTCACCCCGGCTACGGTTTCCTCTCTGAGAGTGCCGCGTTCGCGCGCGCATGCGACGCCGCAGGCATCGTGTTCATCGGGCCTGGCATCCGTGCGCTGGAGATCATGGGCGACAAGATCCGGTCGAAGAACCACGTTGCGTCGCACGGCGTGCCGACGATCCCCGGCATCGACAGGTCGGGCCTCAGCAATGAACAGCTCATCGAGGCGGCGGCCGGCGTCGGCTACCCACTGTTGATCAAGCCATCGGCGGGTGGCGGAGGCAAGGGCATGCAGGTCGTCGAACGGGCGGATGGTCTGCCTGCGGCACTCGAGACCGCCCGCCGCATCGCGGCCTCCGCCTTCGGCGACGACACGCTCCTGCTCGAGCGCCTCGTGACCGCACCCCGGCACATCGAAGTGCAGGTCCTCGCCGACGGGCACGGCACCGTCATTCACCTGGGGGAGCGCGAGTGCTCGCTGCAGCGTCGCCACCAGAAGGTCATCGAGGAGGCGCCGTCCGCTCTGCTCGACGATGGGACCCGCATCCGGATCGGCGAAGCGGCCTGCGAGGTCGCGCGGAGTGTCGACTACAGAGGCGCGGGCACCGTCGAGTTCCTCGTCTCGGCCGAGGCGCCAGGCGAGTTCTTCTTCATGGAGATGAACACGAGACTGCAGGTCGAGCATCCCGTCACCGAACTCGTCACGGGCGTCGACCTCGTCGAGTGGCAGGTACGCATCGCGGCCGGGCAACGACTCACGCTCGGGCAAGACGACATCACGATGACCGGCCATGCGATCGAAGCGCGCGTGTACGCGGAGAATCCCGAACGCGGATTCCTGCCGACCACGGGCACTGTGCTCGCGCTCGCGGAGGCGGTGGGCGACGGCATCCGTGTCGACAGCTCGCTCCTGGCGGGTCTCGAGATCACGCCAGACTACGATCCATTGCTCTCCAAGGTCGTCGCGTGGGGGAGCGACCGTGGGCAGGCACTGAGCCGGTTGGATGTCGCGCTCGCGGGCACCACGATCCTGGGGGTGCAGACCAACATCGAGTACTTGCGTGCGCTCATCGCCGAGCCCGGCGTGCAGTCGGGCGACCTCGACACGGGTCTCATCGATCGCCGGCTCGGGGACCTGCGCTTCCGCACGGCAGACCACGGCATCCTGGCCGCGGCAGCGCTGGCCTTTCACGCTGAGCGCTGGGCGCTCGCCGGCGGTTCGCTGTGGCGGGAACCGGGCGGCTGGCGCCTCGGCGAGGCCAGGCCCGTTCGGTACAGCCTGGCGACGAGTGCAACCGACGTCGTCGACGTCCTGGTCTCCGGCACACCCGCGCGTGCCTCCGTCACCATCGGCGGAGAAACTCGGCCGGCGAGCATTGAGGTGATGCACCCAGCGGTCCTCGTCGAGTTCGGCGGCGTGACGCGTCGCTTGGCGCTCGCCCGCGACGGTGAAAGCGTCTGGATCGGGGACGCCGGATTCACCTGTGTGCTCACGCTGCGCAGTCGCGCGACGCAGGTTGCCGAGCAGCTGGCCACGATCTCGCGGGTCGAGGGCGAGGCCAGCCCGGATATCCGCTCTCCCATGCCGGGAACCGTCATCACCGTCGGTGCTGCGACGGGAGACACGGTCGAGGCCGGCCAGACGCTCCTCACCGTCGAGGCCATGAAGATGGAGCACAAGCTGCAGGCGGCCGTCGACGGCGTCGTGCACATCGCCGTCAGACCGGGCGACCTGGTCAGATCCGACCAGATTGTCGCCACCATCGCCCCACGCGCCACCATCAGCGCAGCGGAGCCGACACAATCGGCCGTCAGGACAGGCAGCGAGGCACAGCAATGATGATCACGGAGACGACAATGAGGGATACATCCACCGGCTTCGAACTGTCGGAAGAGCACCAGGCGCTCAGCGACGAGGTGCGCGATTTCGCGGATCGGGTGGTCGCGCCGGCCGCATACGAATACGACACCAAACGCAGCCTGCCGTACGGCATCATCGCGCAGATGGGCGAGATGGGACTGTTCGGACTGCCCTTCCCGACGGAATACGGCGGCCGGGGCAAGGATTACTTCTCGCTGTGCCTCGCGGTCGAGCAACTCGGGCGGGTCGACCAGAGCATCGGCGTGACGCTCGAAGCGGGCGTCGGACTCGGCGCGATGCCCATCTTCCGGCAGGGCACAGAGGCGCAGAAGCGCGAGTGGCTGCCGATGCTCGCGAGCGGCACCGCGCTCGCCGGATTCGGCCTCACCGAGGCGGATGCCGGCTCGGATGCCGCGGGCACGAAGACGACGGCCGTGCTCGAAGACGGCGAATGGGTCATCAACGGCACCAAGCAATTCATCACGAATTCGGGCACCGAGATCACCAGGCTCGTGACCATCCTGGCCGTCTCGGGGGAGTCCGTGCGCGAGTTCGGCTCGGTGAAGAAGGAGCTCTCGGCCATCCTCGTGCCGGTCCCGACCGAAGGGTTCGTGCAGGGTCCGCCGTACGACAAGGTCGGCTGGCACACGTCGGACACGCATCCGCTCACGCTGACGAACGTCCGCGTCCCGGCGGCGAACCTGCTCGGCGAGCGTGGTCGCGGCTATGCCAACTTCGTCCAGACGCTCGACGAGGGCAGGATCGCCTTTGCCGCGCTGTGCACGGGCGCTGCCCAGGGGTGCCTCGATGAGGCCATCCGCTACGCGAAGACCCGCAACGTGTTCGGCACGAACATCGGATCGCACCAGCACATCGCATTCACCATCGCGCGCATGCAGGCGCGAGCGCACACCGCCCGCCTCGCGTATTACGACGCCGCCCTCAAGATGGTCAACGGAAAGGCTTTCAAGCTGGAGGCTTCTATCGCCAAGATGGTGGGAAGCGAAGCTGCCATGGATAACGCGCGGGATGCCACGCAGATCTTCGGCGGCTATGGCTTCCTGAATGAAAACCCGGTGGCCCGCCACTACCGGGACTCGAAGGTCCTCGAGATCGGAGAGGGCACGACGGAGGTTCAGCTCATGGTCATATCGCGTGCGCTGGGATTCCGGGCTTAAGGGTTCGTGAGCCAGAAAAGCCGAAGGAGATCGATGATGATCGACAAAGTGATCGCACGTGCGGCGGATGCCGTCGCGGACATCCCGGACGGAGCGTCGATCGCGGTCGGGGGCTTCGGTTTGAACGGGATCCCGAGCGCGCTCATCCAGGCCCTGTACGACCAGGGCACGCGCGAGCTCGAGATCGTGAGCAACAACTGCGGCGTCGACGACTGGGGCCTTGGCATCCTGCTGTCCGACCACCGGATCAGGCGCACCATGAGCTCGTACGTCGGTGAGAACAAGGAGTTCGCCAGGCAGTTCCTCTCCGGTGAGCTCGAGGTCGAACTGACCCCGCAGGGCACGCTGGCCGAGAAGCTGCGTGCAGGGGGAGCGGGCATCCCGGCGTTCTACACGCCCGCGGGGGTGGGAACCCAGGTCAGCGAGGGAGGACTGCCGCAGCTCTACGCCGCAGACGGCACGATCGCCAAGGGATCGGAGCCGCGCGAGGTGCGCAGCTTCGGCGGACACGACTACGTGCTCGAGCACTCGGTGACGCCCGACTTCGCCCTCGTGCACGCGGCTAAGGCAGACAGGTACGGCAATCTCGTCTACAACGCCGCAGCTGCGAATTTCAACCCGCTCGCTGCGATGGCCGGACGGATCACCATCGCCGAGGTCGAGGAGATCGTGGGGGCCGGCGAGCTCGACCCGAACTCGATCCACACGCCCGGCATCTTCGTACAGCGCGTCGTTCTCGCGGCGGGCGTCGAAAAGCGCATCGAGCGGCGAACCGTCGCGCTCTCGGCCGGAACGGCGCAGTCATGAGCCTCACCCGCAAGGAACTCGCCGCGCGCGTCGCGCTCGAACTCGAGAACGGCCAGTATGTCAATCTCGGGATCGGGATGCCGACGCTCATCCCCAACTACATCCCGGGAGACGTCGAAGTCGTCCTGCACTCCGAGAACGGAATCCTCGGAGTCGGTCCCTATCCGACCGACGACGCCGTCGACCCCGACCTCATCAACGCGAGCAAGGAGACGGTGACCGTCAATCCTGGAGCGTCCTTCTTCGACTCGGCGACCTCGTTCGGGATGGTTCGGGGCGGGCACGTCGACGTTGCCGTGCTCGGTGCCATGCAGGTCTCGGCTGCGGGCGATCTCGCCAACTGGATGATCCCGGGCAAGATGGTCAAGGGCATGGGCGGCGCCATGGACCTCGTCTTCGGGGTCAAGCGGCTGATCATCATGATGGAACACCTGGATCGGGACGGGCATCCGAAGATCCTTGAAACCTGCACGCTGCCGCTGACGGGCACGGGCTGTGTCGACCGCATCATCACCGACCTCGCCGTGATCGACGTGACCGCCGACGGCCTCGTGCTGCGCGAGCTCGCCCCCGGCGTCAGTGTCGACGAGGTAATCGCGGGGACCGGTGCGCCGCTGCGGATCGACGAGAGAGTCGTGACATGAAGGAGATCGAGCAACGCGGGCTCTACTACGAGGAGTTCGAGCCGAACACGCGCTACCTGCATCGGCCGGGGCGCACGGTGACGGAAGCGGACAACGTGCTCTTCACCACCCTGACCATGAACACCCAGGCTCTGCACCTGGATGCCGCGTGGTCGGCCACCCAGCCGTTCGGCCGGCGCGTAGTGAACTCGATGTTCACCCTCTCGACGCTCGTCGGCAGTTCGGTCGCACAACTCACGCAGGGCACGATCGTCGCGAACCTCGGCTTCATGGAGGTCACTTTCCCTCATCCGGTCTACCACGGAGACACCTTGTACTCGGAGACCGTCGTCGAGGGCAAGCGGCTCTCATCCTCGCGCCCGGGGCAGGGCATCGTCACCCTCGTCCACACCGCCAGGAACCAGGATGGCATCGTGGTCGCGAAAGCCGTGCGTGCCGTGATGGTGTGGTGCAAGGATGCGAGCAGGCAGTGAGTCGCTTCCGTCTGGGGCCCGCGCTCCTGTTCTGCCCGGCCGATCGGCCGGACCGCTTCGACAAGGCGGCCGAGCGGGCGGATGCGGTGATCCTCGACCTCGAGGATGCCGTCGACCCGGCAAACCGGGTCAAAGCGCGCGAGGCGCTGCTCGCGCATCCCCTGGATCCGGCAACGACGATCGTGCGCGTCAACGCGGTCGACTCCGACGATTTCGCCGTCGACTTCGCGGCGCTTGCGAACACCGGCTATCGCACGATCCTGCTACCCAAGGCGGCGAGTTCACGCGACGCTGCGGCGCTCGCGGACTACGACGTGGTCGCGCTGTGCGAGACGGCGGCGGGTGTCGCCGCGGCGGCCGAGCTTGCTTCCTGCCCGAATGTCGTGGCGCTTATGTGGGGCGCAGAGGACCTCATCGCATCGCTCGGTGGCACGTCGAGCCGTTTCGCAGATGGCCGCTACCGGGACGTCGCGCGCCACGCGCGCTCGTCGGTGCTCCTTGCCGCCGGCGCCAGGGACAAGGCCGCGATCGATGCCGTCCATCTCGAGATCGGCGACAGCGCCGGGCTCTCCGCCGAAGCAGCGGATGCCGCCGCGAGCGGATTCGCGGCAACGGCGTGCATCCACCCCGACCAGGTGAGAATCATCCGCGCCGCATACCGACCCACGGCTGAGGAGGTCGCGTTTGCCAGCGAACTTCTCGATGCCGCACGCGGGGAGAGCGGTGTATTCCGGTTCCGCGGGCGGATGATCGACGGCCCTGTTTTGCGTCACGCCCAGGCTGTTCTCCGTCGCGCCGGTTCCTAGCGATCGGGCGTCCGCCTCAGAGGGGGCGAAGGCGTCGCCTGTGATGAAGTTGTGATGAAAGATTCGATAACAGTTAACCGTGTTGGTCAGGGAATCTTTTGGCGATGACTTACGCTACTGACTTAGTGGCGCGGATCATTTCCGATCACCGCAATCGGGGGATTCACAGCGTTCGGAGGGGTCATGGCACAGTTATCGCCAAATCGCCCGCGGGACCGGGCCAGTATCAGTCGTACTGGGGCCGTTCGCGCAGCATCCGCGCGTGCCAACGAGGTCGAGGCTGCGCCCACCGAAGAGGCCGGCCGCGCCGAGTTGACTCCGACCGGCGCACTGCCCCAGTTCGATCCGACGCTCGAACTCACCGGCCCGCTTCCGATCGTCGCTAAGCGACGCCTTGGCGAATCTGATCTGGTCGTCTATCCGCTCTGCCTCGGCGGAAACGTTTTCGGCTGGACGGCCGACGGCGAATCCTCCCACCAGATCATGGATCGGTACCGCGTTCTCGGCGGCAACTTCATCGACACGGCCGATGTCTATGCCGGGGGCCGAAGCGAGGTGCTCGTCGGCTCGTGGATGCGCGATCGGGGTAACCGCGACCAGATGGTCTTGGCGACCAAGGTCGGCCGTCACAAGGACAACCCCGGCCTCAGTTCGATCAGTATCGTGCGAGCAGTCGAGGCCTCGCTCGAACGCCTCCAGACCGATCACATCGACCTGCTGTACTTCCACGACGACGATCTGTCCGTGCCCATGGAAGACAGTCTCGCAACCGCCGAGTGGCTGATCGAAAGCGGCAAGGTCCGATACATCGCAGCGTCCAATTTCTCGGCCGATCGCCTGATCGAAGCGCGCATCCTCTCCTCGACCGGGCTGCCGCAATTCGTGGCTATCCAGACGCACTACAACCTGCTGCACCGCTCGGAGTTCGAGGCCGATCTCCGCATCGTCGCGTCGGCCCAGGGTCTCGCGGTCATGCCGTACTACGCACTCGCCAACGGCTTCCTCACCGGCAAATACCGCACGAAGGAAGACCTGGCCGACAACGCCAGGGGCGCCCGCGCGGCGGAGTACCTCAACCGGCGTGGCCATCGTGCCCTCGCTGCGCTCGATCGCGTCGCACGAGCGCACGGAAGCAGCCCCGCAAGCATTGCGCTCGCCTGGTTGCAGGCCAAGCGCAACGTCACGGCTCCGGTCGCGAGCGCAAGCAGGCCGGGGCAGGTCGACGCGCTCATGGCTGCGGCGAGCATCCGTCTCACCCGTGCGCAGATGCTCGAGCTCGACCGCGTCTCGGAGTAGCGCGAGTCTGGTCTAGGCCTTCGCGCGGTCCGCTTCGGCGAGGATCCGAGCCGCCGAGCGGTGCAGTGCCGCGCTTGCCGCAACCGGGTCACCGACGTAGCCGCCGGCAAGCGCCCCGTCGCGCGCGAGGATCAGGTCGTCGGCCGCGTCTCCGGGATGCGGGTGTCCCAGTTCGCGCATGAGTGATTCGATGCGATTGGTGTACCAGTCGCGGTGCGCCGTGACCGCGATGCGGACGGGGTGGGTGGGGTCCGCGAATTGGGCGGCCGCATTGATGAACGGGCAACCACGGAAGCCGGGGCGCATAGCCTCGATGCCGATGTCCTCGACCAGGGCAAGGATGACGCCGCGCGGATCGCCGAGCTTGCGTTCCTGCTCATCGAAGAATTCGCGAACCTTCTGGTCGCGTCCCTGGACGTAGGAGATGATCAGCAGGTCCTTGGAGCGGAAGTGCTTGTAGAACGTGGCCTTGGTCACCCGCGCCCCGGCGATGATGCGGTCGACGCCCACCGTGTGGATGCCATCGGCATAGAACAACTCATCGGCCGTCGCGAGGATCTTCAGCTTTGAAGGCGCGGGCGGCCTGATCGTTGAACGAGCACTTACGACCATCAGGCCGACTCCTCTACAGCAGAAGCGTTCGGGTCGCTTCGTCTCAGGTACACGTCCGCGACGTCTAGGTCTTGTCGCGATTCGCGTTCGTATGAGCAGTATACAGGTAGGTAGACCAGTCTGTGTGTCCGCATGTTAGCGGACCTCGTCCGCCACCCGCCGTGGCGTAGTGTTAGTGCTGATGAACGGCGCAGTAGACCTCCCTCTTGGCCTGGCCGATCTTTCGTTCGCGGCATCCGGTGACGCCCTGGTGAGGCGCACGATCCTGCCAAGCGGTGTGCGCGTCCTGAGCGAGCAGGTACCGGGTTCGCGGAGCGTGACCCTCGGCTACTGGGTCGCCGTTGGATCGCGCGACGAGCTGCCGGCCGAGGCCGCCCACAGTGGCACCCCGGCACACGCCGCGAGCTTCGGCTCGACTCACTTTCTCGAGCATCTCCTGTTCAAGGGCACGACGACACGCACGGCGCTCGACATCGCGATCGCGTTCGACTCGGTTGGCGGCGAGCACAATGCGGTGACCGCCAAGGAGTACACCTGCTACTACGCCAAGGTGCAGGATCGCGACCTTCCGATGGCCGTCGAGGTCATCTCCGACATGCTCACGTCGTCGCTCCTCGACCCTGTCGAGTTCGAGAACGAGCGCGGCGTGATCCTCGAGGAACTTTCGATGGCGGAGGACGACCCCTCGGATGTCGCAAACGAGCGGTTCTTCGAGGCGGTTCTCGGCGAGCATCCGCTTGGTCGCCCGATCGGCGGCAGCCCGGAGGCGATTCGCGCGGCGACGCGAGAGGCTGTCCTGACGCACTACCGCGCCAACTACCGGCCGCAGGATCTTGTCATCACGGCCGCCGGAGCGGTCGACCACGACCTGCTGGTCACCGAGGTCACTCGCGCGCTGACCGGCGCGGGATGGGACCTGCAGCTCGACGCATCACCCGTTCCCCGGCGGAGTGTGAATGAGGTCGCGATCGAACGCGGCAGCGCCATCCTCACCGTCGACCGGCCCATCGAGCAGGCCAACATCCTCCTCGGCGTTCCTGGGCTCGTGGCCTCCGACGAGCGCCGGGTGACCATGAACGTCCTCAACTCGATCCTCGGCGGCGGCATGTCGAGCCGCCTGTTCCAGGAGGTCAGGGAGCGGCGCGGCCTCGCATACTCGGTCTACTCGTTTGCCGCGAGCTACTCGGACGCAGGCGTCTTCGGCCTTTACGCGGGGTGTTCTCCCTCGAAAGCGACGCAGGTCACCGAGCTCATGCTCGCCGAGTTGAACCGCCTTGCGACAGGCGGCGTGACGCCGGACGAGCTCAGGCGTGCGGTCGGCCAGATCTCGGGCGGATCGGCTCTCGCGCTCGAAGACTCGGATACGCGGATGTCCAGGCTCGGCCGTTCGGAGATCACCCTCGGCGAATTCATCGACCTCGACGAGAGCCTGCGCAGGCTGCACCTCGTCACGGCGGCCGACGTCCAGGAGCTCGCGACCGACCTCGCCGGCCGCCCGCTCTCGGTCGCTGCCGTCGGCAGCGTCGACGACGACACCTTCGCCTCGATCGTTTCCTAGCCCGAAAGCGAAACACGGAAAGGCTGTACAGTGCCGCACTACCTCTACCTCGTTCGTCACGGCGAACAGCAGGATGCCGAACACGGACTCGACGACGGACCGCTCTCCAACCGCGGAAAGCGCCAGGCCCAGCTCATTGCCGAGCGACTGGGCGGGGTTCCGTTCACTGGCGCGTACCACTCGCCGCTCAACCGCGCGGCAGAGACCGCCGCGATCATGGCGGAGCGCATGCCTGCGCTCAGGCCG
>JAUZGC010000152.1 GCA_030840105.1 Microbacteriaceae bacterium | reverse complement strand
CGCTTCGTCGCGGTCACCCCGTGATTGAACAAGGATGCCGTGAGCACGGTCAATTGCTCCGGCAGCGGTTCCAGGACGACGATGCCCGCGCGTTCGCTCGTGTCGCGCGAGGAGGTGACCGGAATGGCGAACTCGTCCGCGAGCGTGATGACGCGGTCGACCCGATCCGAGATCGCGCCTTGGATAGCGCCGACTCCGACCGCGTTGACTTCTTCGAGCGCCGCCGCAAACCGTGCCTCCGCGACAAAGTCCGGGTTGCTGGTGCTGAAGGCCCGCGCCGAATGCGCTGGCGAGACGACTTCATCCCACGGCTCAGCGACATCCGTGCCGGTGAAGCCACTGATCACCGGCGTGAGGCTGTCGATGGCGCGCTCGCTGAGCGCGAGGAATCCCGTGCCCCAGCCGGCGCGCATCCACTTCTGCCCGCCGCTCGCCACGATGTCCGCAACCTCGTACGGCGCATCAACGACTCCGAACCCCTGAATCGCGTCCACGATCAGGAGGCGATCGCCGATCACCTGCCTGATGCCCTCGATGTCGACCAGATAGCCGGTGCGCGAGTCAACCAGGCTGACGGCAACGGCCGCAGTGGATGCCGTGATCTGTTCCCGGATCTGGCCGGGCGTGACCCTGCCGTGGTCGGTCGCCAGCCACACCGGCGAGACGACGTGGAGGGCCTCCGCAGCGCGCACAGCGGCGAATGTCACGCTGGGGAACTCCCCCGGCGAAAGCAGTACGCCTCCGGTGAGCCCGAACATCGCGTGCATGAGGCCCGTGCTGGTATTGGGCTGGAACACCACCTGGTCGGCGGGGAAGCCCGTGACGTCCGCAACCGCGGCACGCATCCGCTCGCCCTCCTGCCGCACACCCTGGAGGCTGCCGAAGCGAGCACGACTGAGGATCTCGTTGTGCGCGTTTGCCTCGGCGAGGACAACCGTAGAGAGCGGCCCGACGCGGCCATAGTCGAGATAGCCGGGTTCCTCCAGGAATCCGGTTGCGAACCCTTCCACTGTGCTCATGCTGATCCTCCGCGCCCCATTCTGGCAGTACGCGGGCTCGACTGGCTCAAATCGCGGTCAGCTACCGAAGCGGCGCTGCCGACGGGAATAGTCGCGCACGGCACGCAGGAAATCCACCTCGCGGAGGTCCGGGCCGAGCGCTTCGACGAAGTAGAACTCGCTGTGTGCACTCTGCCAGAGCATGAAATCACTCAATCGCTGCTCCCCCGACGTGCGGATCACGAGATCCGGATCCGGCTGGCCGCCCGTGTACAGGTGCTCGCCGATCAGGTCGGGCGTGAGCAGGTCGGCAAGGGTCTCGAGGCTGCCGCCCTCTGCGTGGTGCGCGGCGACGATGCTGCGCATCGCATCCGTGATCTCCTTGCGGCCGCCGTAGCCGACCGCCAGGTTGACGTGCAGCCCCTCCTTCGCTGCCGTGCGCTCCTGGGCGGCGGACAGCGCGGAAACCAGCGACTTCGGGAGTCCTGCTTCCGAACCCACGTGCTGCACACGCCAGTTGCGGTAGTGGGAGAGGTCCTCGGCGAGCTCGGAGATGATCTCGACCAGGTCCGTGAGCTCGCCACTCGAACGGTTCGTCAGGTTGTCGGACGAAAGCAGGTACAACGTGACGACAGAGACACCAAGCTCGTCGCACCACTCCAGAAACTCGCGCATCTTTGCGGCCCCGGCCCGGTGCCCGTGTGCGACGGTCTGCAGGCCGAGCTGGCGGGCCCATCGGCGGTTTCCGTCGATGATCATGGCCACGTGCCCCGGCACGGTCGCACCGGTCAGATCGCGGCGCAGCCGCCTCTGGTACAGGCCATACAGAAGCCCGCGACCCAGAGGAGTTTGCCGCTTGCTCACACCGTTACGTTAGCCCACGACCCCGAACGCGACTCACAGCCACGTGGCTTGACGTGTCCCGTATCCTTGCAGCATGATCGCCCGCAAGCCGCATGAACACGAGGACGTGGCCGAGCATCTGCGCGGAACCCGGGCGGGTCTCGACGCCTCGGATGCCGCCGTCGCCACCGACGATGTGGATGGTCCCGACCTCCCCAACGTCCCCTTCATCGACGCCTCGGATGCCACCATCGACGTCAAGCCGAGCTGGCGGGGTTGGATCCACGCTGGCACCTTCCCGCTGACGATCGCGGCTGGCATCGTGCTCATCAGCCTCGCCAACGGCGCACCCGCGAAGTGGGCCTCGGCCGTGTTCGCGCTGACGTCCATGCTGCTCTTCGGCAGCTCGGCGCTGTATCACCGGATCAACTGGCAGCCGCGTGCGAAGGTCGTTCTCAAAAGAATCGACCATGCCAACATCTTCTTGCTGATCGCGGGAACATACACGCCCCTCGCGATCCTCGCCCTGCCGCCGGGCAAGGGCGTCCTGTTGCTCAGCCTGGTCTGGGCGGGCGCCGTGCTTGGCATCGGCTTTCGGGTGTTCTGGATCGGCGCACCGCGCTGGCTCTACGTCCTGATCTACCTGGCCCTCGGCTGGGCGTCCATGATGTACCTGGGCGACCTGCTCGCCGCCAACCCCGCGATGATGATCCTCGTGGTCGCTGGCGGGCTGATGTACACCGGCGGCGCCGTCATCTACGCCCTCAAGAAGCCCAACCCGATCCCGGGCACATTCGGATTCCACGAGATCTTCCACGCACTGACGGTGCTCGCTTTCCTCTGCCATTGGACCGCGACGCTCCTCATCGCGATGCACCCCGTCTACAACCTCGGCTAGGGCTGGCTGCCCCGTCGACAGAGTCGGCCAGGGCTATCCGCCCGTCGACAACGTCGGCTAGGGCGCGGGCGGCCTGCGAGAGTTCTACCTGGCTCAGGGAGCAGTGTCGTTTTCCGGGCCGCGGTCGGCCTCCTCGGCGTCGAGCATCTCCTGGATCTCCGCGCGGTAACGAACCCGGCGGATGCGACGAACCATGTCGATCACCAGAAGCACAATCACCACCGCGATCAGGAAGATCGCTCCAAACCCGAAAACGCCCGGCGTCACGGAGTCGTCGGGGGGCGTCGACGGCGTCGGCGTCGGCGTGGCAGCGGCGCGAACGACGACCTGCACCCAGGCGTGCAGCAGCACGTTAGCGATCACGCCTCGTCCTCGATCCCCGCGAACAGGTCGGTCTCCGGCATGGTGGTCTCCACTTTCGAGTCGATCAGCTGAAAGTCTTCGTACGGCCACGCGAGCTGGAGCACATGGTTCGGCCAAAAGAATGAGGCGCTGTCTGGTGCGACCTGGCTCGCATGCGAGCGCAGCGCGGCATCCCTCGCGTCAAAGAACGCTCCGGCGGGCACCTGTGTCGTGGCGAGGTACGGGCGCTCCGCCATCCAGGAGCGCATTTCTTCCATCCGCACAAGCAAGGGCGACTCCGGCTCATGCTCGAGCATGGCCGCATAGACGCTGGTGAAGCGTTTCGAGTTCATGATGCGGTCGTAGTACAGCTTGGACACCTGCCAGGGTGCGCCGGCATCCGGAAACCGGTTCGGGTCTGCCGCCGCTGCGTAGGCCTCAACGCCGATGACATGGCTACGAATGTGATCGGGGTGCGGGTAGCCGCCGTTCTCGTCGTAGGTCACCATCACGTGCGGCCGGAACTCGCGAACGAGATGCACGAGCGGCTCGACGGATGTCTCAAGCGGGATCGACGCAAACGAGTTGGGCGGCAGGGTTCCGTCTTCGCGCGCCATGCCGGAATCCACGTAACCGAGCCAGCGATGCTGGATGCCGAGTACCCCCTGCGCGGCGGCCATCTCTCGACGACGCAACCCGGGCAAGTCCCGCTTCGCCATTGCCAGGTTCGGCAGGTCCTCGTTGAGGATGTCGCCACGCTCACCACCGGTGGCGCTGACAACCATGACTTCAGCGCCGGAGTCGACGTAGTACGCGTAGGTCGCCGCACCCTTGCTCGACTCGTCGTCGGGATGCGCGTGTACCGCCATCAATCGCCGTGTCACCAGCCGGTCACCGCTCTCAGAATTAACTCCTAGTCTTGGATGACAAGCCTAATCGTTCGAGGCGACACTCATCCGGACAAGGAGTTTCAGTGCGGGGTGCACCATGGCGGTAACGGACGAACTCGCTGGCAGGTACGGGCGAAGCCGCAGCCGCATCCGCCGGGAGCGCTGGTGGATCGTCGGCGTTGCTATTGCGTTCATAGCCGTCTTCGCGGCGTGGACCGTCTGGGCCGGCTACGACGGAACATCCGCAACCCTTGAGGAGACGGATACCGCGTACACGGTCCACAACGCACAGTCGGTGAGCGTGTCGTTCACGATCAACACCGCCCCAGGACAGCCGGTCTCGTGCGCCGTCGAGGCGATGAACGCCACCTTCGCGATCGTCGGTTGGAAGATCGTCTCGTACCCTGCGTCGCAACTGCAGGTGACCAGCCATACTGAGACGGTACGAACCACGGAACTCGCCACTACGGGGTTGATTTCCCAGTGCTGGCTGACCTAGGATGCTTCGATACGCCCTGACGGATACGTCGGGGCGTCGGTTATATGCCCCCAAGCCTGCGCCCCGTAGGCGCGAAGGAGTTCATCATGTCGCAGGAGACACAAGTCACCTTTCTGACCCAGGACGCACATGACCGGCTAGCCGCGGAACTGAACGAACTCAGCACCGTGGGACGGACCGAGATCGCTAAGCGGATTGAAGCGGCTCGCGAAGAGGGCGACCTCAAGGAGAACGGCGGATACCACGCCGCCAAGGACGAGCAGGGCAAGATCGAGGCGCGCATCGTGCAGCTCACCCACCTGTTGCGCTCGGCATCGGTTGGCGCCGCACCAGAGAGCCACGGCGTGGTCGAGCCCGGCACCGTCATCACCGCGACCATCGCGGGCGACGAGAGCACCTTCCTCATCGGAAACCGTGAAATCGCAGGCAACAGCGACCTGTCGGTCTACAGCGAGCAGAGCCCGCTCGGCTCCGCCATCCTCGGCCTCAAGGTGGGAGAGTCGACCAGTTACACCACGCCGAACGGCAAGGAAATCGCCGTGACGGTTACCAAGGTCGAAACCTACCTCGGGCAGTAACTACTGCTCGTCTTCCAGCACGGGGTCGTAACCGGCTGCGCGCAGGATCTCAATGACCTCGCGCCGATGATCGGGTCCGCGTGTCTCGACGCTGACGTCGAGTTCGACCTGGCTGAGCTGCAGGCCGTGGCCATGCCGCGTGTGCAGAACTTCGACAACGTTGGCGTTCGCCTCCGCGAGGAGCTCTGCCGTGCGTGCGAGCTGGCCCGGGCGGTCAGGCAGCATGATCTTGAGGTTCAGGTATCGGTCTGACGCCGCAAGACCGTGGCTGATCACGCGTTGCATGAGCAGAGGATCGATGTTGCCGCCGGAGAGGATGGCGACAGTCGGGCCGGTCGGGGTGACCTTGCCGGAGAGGATCGCGGCGACGGCGACGGCGCCGGCCGGCTCGACAACGAGCTTGGCGCGTTCGAGAAGCATGAGTAGAGCGCGCGCGATGTCGTCCTCGGCGACCGTGACGACCTCGTCCACGGAGGCGCGGATGATGTCGAAGTTGAGGTTCCCTGGCTTACTGACGGCAATGCCATCCGCAATCGTTGACGCCATCGTGATCTCGGTGGGTTCGCCGGCCGCAAGTGACGGTGGGTACGCAGCCGCGTTCTCGGCCTGTACGCCGATCACGCGCACAGTGCGCCCGTCGCGCGCCGCACGCAACTTGATCGCGCTTGCGACGCCGGAGATGAGTCCGCCCCCGCCGATCGGCACGATCACCGTCGCCAGGTCCGGAACCTGGTCGTAGATCTCGAGACCCAGGGTGGCCTGGCCGGTGATGACATCCTTGTGGTCGAAAGGCGGGATCAGCACCGCGCCGGTCTTCTCGGCGAATTCCGCAGCCGCACGCAGCGGCTCGTCCACCGTGCTGCCGCACAGCACGACATCCGCACCGTAGTCGCGCGTCGCCTGCAGCTTGGGCAGCGCAACACCGAGCGGCATGAAGATCGTGGCCTTGATCCCGAGCTCGCGTGCAGCAAACGCGACGCCCTGCGCGTGGTTGCCCGCCGATGCTGCGACGACTCCGCGCGCACGCTCGTCGGCCGTCAGCCGACTGAGGCGATTGTACGCACCCCGGATCTTGTACGAGCCGGTGCGCTGCAAGTTCTCGCATTTGAGAAAGACGGGCGAGCCGAGCACCTCCGCGAGGTAACGCGAACTCTCCATCGGGGTGCGGTCGGCGACGCGAGAGACCACGTCACGCGCGGCCTCGATCTCGTCGAGTGTCGGGCCAGCAAACGGTGTGCGAGCCATTCCGGTCGAGGTAGCCACTCGTTCAGTCTATGGGCGAACGCATTCCTGGGCCGGTATGCCTTCCCGGCTAAAGGCTCGGCCGTCGCGGCACGGTCCGCCAGAGCGAGCCGGATGTCGCTGCCGTCCGTCTCTCATCAGCGCCCGGAGGTCCCCCTCGCCACGTGCCGCCAGAGACGTACTCGATCATCACGTTGAGCACTGCCACGAGTGGCACGGCAAACAGTGCGCCAGGGATGCCGGCCACCAAAGAGCCCGCGGCCACGACAAGCACGACGGCAAGCGGATGGACTTTGACCGCCGTGCCCATAATGAGCGGCTGAAGCACGTGGCCTTCGACCTGCTGCACGAGCAGCACGACCCCGAGCATGATCAACGCCGCAACCCAGCCGTTGTAAATCAGGGCAATGATGACGGCGAGCGCTCCCGTGATGACCGCGCCAACGATCGGAATGAAGGAGCCGAGGAAGACGAGAACCGCAATGGGGATCACGAGCGGCAGTTGAAGGATGAACGCACCGAGCCCGATGCCGACCGCATCGATCGACGCGACCAGGATCTGTACCCGCACGAAGTTGACGAGCGTGGACCAGCCGGCAGTTCCTGCACCGTTGATCGCCGGGCGCGCACGCCTCGGGAAGAGGCGCACGATCCACGACCAGATGCCCTTGCCGTCAATCAGGATGAAAAGCGTGCTGAACAGCGTCAGGAGAACGCCGGCGAGCACATGACCAAGCGTTGCGCCGATCGAGAGTGCCCCGGAGATGAAGACCTGGCTGTCCTGCTGCAATGTGGTCCCGAGCTGCGCGAGGTACTGGTCGATCTGGGTCTGGGTGAGATTGAGTGGCCCCGTCGTCAACCAGGCTCGGAGGTCGTTGTACGCGGCGACGCTTTGGTCCCGCAGGTGGCCCGACTCCGAGCGCACCTGGAAGACGACGAGATAGACCAGCGCGCCGACGACCAGGATGACCGTGAGCATGGCCGTGACGATCGCCAGCCAACGCGGCCATCGATGGCGATGCAGGAAGGCCACGAACGGCACAAGCAGTGCGGAGACGAGCACGGCGATGAGCACAGGGACGACGATCAGGCGAAGCTGGATGATGAGGAAGACGAACACTGCGATGGCCGCGCCGATCACGAGCAGCCGCCACGACCAGGCACCGGCGATCCGCACCCCGCGCGGCACCGCCTCGTCGACGGGCGACGGCGCAGCTTCGTGTGGGATGCTCCGCCTGCTCAGGAAGAGCCCTCCCCACCGCGCGCGGGACGTTTGGTTCGGGACTTTGTTGTCCGAGTCGGCCACGGGCCCAGTCTAGGGGCCAAGTCGCTACCCGTGACTAGCTCGGACCAACCGTCACGGGAGCACCACTGAGCTCGAGGTGAACGGCCTCGCCGGGAGCCGGCACCAGTCGAGCGGAGTGCTGGAGCGAGATCACGCTCCCATCCTCGAGCCGGACATTCGTTCGCCGGTGCGAACCGAGGAAGCTGGATGTCACAACCGTGGCCGGGATGCCGGATGAGGACAACGTGATGTGTTCTGGGCGAAGGTACACGCGCACCTCGCCGTCCGGAGCATCCGCCTGCACCAGGGGCAGCCGCTGGCCGAGCAACTCAACTGTGCCACCGCTGACCACGCCGGTGACCCGGTTGGTGAGCCCCACGAATTCGGCGACGAACGGCGTCGCCGGCTTGCTGTACAGCTCCTCTGGCGTGCCGACCTGCTCGATGTTGCCCGCACGCATGACCGCGACGCGGTCCGCAATCGCAAGCGCCTCCTCCTGGTCGTGGGTGACGAAGAGTGTCGTGATGCTGAGCTCCGTCTGGATCCTGCGGATCTCCTCGCGCAGTTGCACGCGAACCTTCGCATCGAGCGCCGACAGCGGCTCGTCGAGCAGAAGCACGCGGGGCTTGGTCACCAGGGCGCGCGCGAGTGCCACGCGCTGCTGCTGTCCCCCGCTGAGTTGATGTGCGTAGCGACCGACGTGATGGTCGAGGCCGACCAGCTCGAGCGTTTCGGCGGCTCGGCGACGACGCTCGGCCGCTCCGACTTTGCGCATCCGCAGCCCGAATTCGACGTTCTCGCCCGCGGTCAGGTGAGGAAAGAGCGAGTATGACTGAAAGACCATACCGATGTCGCGCTTGTTGACCGGGACATCCACGACATCCTTGCCGTCGATCAGGATGTGACCGCCGTCGACCAGTTCGAGGCCGGAGAGGGCACGCAGGGCGGTGGTCTTGCCACAGCCGGACGGACCGAGTAGCGCGATGAACTCCCCCGGGTTGATGGACAGCGTGACCCCATCGAGCGCACGCTGGCCGGAGTAGTCCTTGACGACATCGATGAGCTGGACGTTCGCGCCGGGAGCGGCCGACCCGATGGACGACGTGGAAGTGGAGGTGGTGATGGTCATGATGTGCTCCGATTGCCTCGGTTCCGACCCATTCGGCCGATGAGAAGAAGAATGACGAAAACGACGATGAGCGAGAGCAGTGCGAAGATCACGGCGACATAGCCGTCGGTCTGCGCGAGCTGCAGCAGTGCGGTCTGTATGTTGATGCGGTTGAGCAGGGAGGCGATCGTGAACTCGCCGAGCACGACCGCGACAGCGATGAACGACGCCGCGATGATTCCGCGTCGCAGATTGGGCAGGATGACGTGCCACAGCACCCGGAGCCAGCTGGCACCGAGAGACCGCCCCGCCTCGCTCAGCGTGATCATGTCGATCGCGCCAAGATTGGACTGGATTGCACGGTATGCGTACGGCAACACCGTGATCCCGTAGGCAAACGCGAGCGTCCAGGTGTCGCCGCCGAAGATGCTCACGACCACCGAATAGACCGGCGCAAGGCCGACCACGAGCACGATTGCCGGCACCGTGATCGGGACGATGCAGACGATCTCGAGAACTCGACGCAGACGGGGAAACTGAAGGTGCACGAGGATCATGGTCGGCAGCAGGACCACCAGGACAATACCCACCGTGACGACCGCGAGAATCAGCGAGTTGCCGATACCCACCACGAGGATGCTGTAGTTGGAGGCCTGGGCCGGATCGAAGAGTGCGGTCCAGTGCGCGAATGTGTAACCACCTGACAGCCCGGCCCGGAAGGTGAATTGGAGCATCGCGAGGATCGGAATGATGAAGACAAGACCGACGATGATCAGGATGACGGAGCGGGTCGCCTTGCCCGGCTCCGCTCCGATCCGCGTGGCAACGCTCCGGCTCACTTCTGCCACCTCGCCGTGCGGGACTGGAGCGCGGAGTATCCGGTCATCACGATGATCATGACAATGATCATCCCGAGTGCCAGTGCGCCCGCCATGTTCTCCCTACCGAGCACGGTTTCGCTGATCAGGGCCGTGCGGATCTGCAGTGGCACGATCTGTGACCCCTGGCTGATGAGCGCCGCCGCGGTCGCATAGGACGAGAACGCGTTGGCGAAGAGCAGCAGGAGGCTTCCGAAGAAGGACGGCGCGAGCACCGGTGCAGCGACGCGGGTCCAGTAGCTGAATCGTGTTCCGCCGAGAGTCGCGTTGGCTTCGGCCCATTGGGGTTTGAGGCCCTCCAGCGCCGGCATGAACGTGATGATCATGAGCGGAACCTGAAAGTAGATGTATGGCAGCAGGAGTCCCGGAACCTGGTAGATCCAGACACCGTTCGCGAAGATGTCGATCCCGAGGGTGTTCTTGAGGAACAGGGTCACCACGCCCTGGATGCCGATCGTCGCGATGAAAGCGAAGGCAAGCATGACGCCGCCGAACTGGGCGAGCACGCTACTGGCGGAGTCGATCGTCGACCGCAGGGCGCCCTCCGCCTTCGTGCCGAGAAGCGCGTAGCACACGAGTGCGCCAACGACCGCGCCGATGACCGCGGTCACGGCCGACACCCAGAACGAGCTGAAGAAGGTGTTCAGAACGGCCGGGTCGAATATACCGACGATGTTGGCCATCGTGAACGCGCCCGCGCTGGTAAAGAATCCGGTCGAGACCGCGAGCAGGGTCGGGATCGCGAGGAAGACCAGGACATAGAGGGCGAACGGGGTCAGGCCGAGGTACTTCGCGAGACGCTTGCGCGTCCGCTTGGGGGGCAATGCCGATTCGGTCAACGGGTGACGCCGAGGCTGGGCCTCGGCGTCACCGTTGAGCAGAACTGGCGCGGGTGCGACAGTCATCATCGTTGGGGTACTCAGTTGACCGCTGCAGCCCAGTTGGCGGCGAGCAGGGTCTTAGCAGCGGTGGCCTGCGCGTCGGTTGTCGTGGCCTGCTTGCCGATCGTTCCGATTGCCGCGAGGGCCGTCTTGTCGATCGTGCCCGCAGTCGTCATGGCCGCGATCGTGACGGGGTATGCACCGCCTTTGAGGAACAGGTTCTGTGCCTCAGCGCTGTACAGGAACTCCTGCCACAGGCGTGCAGCTGCCGGGTGCGGGGCAGTCGCGCTGACGGCCTGGTTGTAGAAGCTCGTGTACGCGGTGCCAGGAAGTGTGGTCACCTTCCAACCCGGGGTGGCTGCCGCGGCGGCCAGGTTGTTGTAGCTCCAGTCGAAGACGACCTTGGTCTCGCCCGAGGCGATCGTTTGCGGGGTGGCCCCGACGGTGATGAAGTTGCCCGCAGCCTTGAGCTTCTTGAAGAAGTCGACTCCCGTCTGAAAGTTGTCCAGCGATCCGCCGGTCTGCATGGAGACCCAGCCGACGGCCGAGAACGCGGCGTTCGCCTGTGTCGGGTCACCATTCAGCGCCACGGCGCCCTTGTATGCCGGCTTGAGCAGGTCGTTGAGGCTGGTCGGCTTCGGCACCGCGTTCGAGTTGTAACCGATCGACATGCTGCCGGTGTAGTCGTTCACGTAGAGTCCGGTCGACTCCTTGTTCCCGGCAGGAATCTCCGACCAGTTGGCGACCTTGTACGGCGCGAAGTAGCTCGTGCTGGCAAGTGCCACTGCAGGACCGACGTCGAAGACATCAGGAGCCGTGCTTTGACCCTTGAGGTTCTTGGCGGCCGTGATTTCCTCGGCGCTCGAGATGTCGGGGCTCGCCGAGTTGATGGTGATTCCGTACTTGGCCGTGAATGCCTTCTTGATGGCGCCGTAGTTGGCCCAGTCGTCTGGCAACGCGATGACGTTCAGTGAGCCCTCGGCCTTGGCCGCCTTGACGAGGCCAGCGAGGCCCCCGAATGCCGCCGCGCTCGTCGCCGTCTTGGCGTCGACGGAAGCCGCCGTCGTGTTCGAGGCGGTTGCGCCACTCGCGCAGGCCGACAGGGAAAGTGCAGCAATTGCGACAACGGCGGCGATGCCTGCCGTACGAGCGCGTCTAACGAACAATTAGTCCTCCAGAAAGTGGCCGGCCCGTGGGTTGCCGCCGCTGTGTGGAGGCAATGGGTGCCCAGCTGGCAGCCATGGACGACGTTAGGCAGATGCGGCGAATGTTACGGATCGTAACGGTGTCCGGAAGGTTAACGCAAGGGAAATCGTCGGGGGTGACCGCTATGGTCCCATTGATGGCAGAAACTATTTCGCCGGCTCTCGCACGCCGGGTCGCCCTCGCGGCGCAGGGCTTCGGGCGCGCGCGACCTGAGGTGGTCGGCTCCAGGCAGCTGAACGGCCTCATCGGGCGCTTGAACCTGCTGCAGATCGACTCTGTCAACGTCTTCGAGCGCAGCCACTACCTGCCCGTGTTCGCGCGACTCGGCGCGTATGACAAGGCCGTGCTGGATCGCCTCACCTTCAGTGAGCGGGGTCCGCACATCGAGTATTGGGCGCACGAGGCGGCACTCCTGCGGCGTGAGGACCGCCCGCTCTTCGCCTGGCGCATGGAGGCGTTCCGCGACAGTCACGGCCCGGCGGCAGGGGGCTGGGTTGCCAACAACGCCGCAATGCTGGACTGGCTCAGGGCCGAGCTGGCCGACAAGGGTCCGCTCGCGGCGAGCGAGATCGAGCACGATGCCAACCGGCGATCCGGCCCATGGTGGGGTTGGTCAGACGTCAAGCACGGCCTGGAGTACCTGTTCCTGTTCGGCGAAGTCGCCACGGCCGGGCGCACCCGCTTCCAGCGGCGGTATGCACTCGCCGAGCAGGTGATCCCGGCCGAGGTTCTCGACCGCAAGGTCGGCAAAGCGGATGCCGTACGCGAGCTCATCCGCCGCTCCGCTGTCGCTCACGGAATCGGAACGGCCGCCGACCTGGGCGATTACTTTCGCATCAAGACGGCGCCGGCACTCATCGCGATCCGCGATCTCGAGGAATCGGGTGACCTCATCCCGGTCACGGTGCACGGGTGGGAGCGAGGGGGCAAACCCATCCCCGCCTGGCTGCACAAGGATGCGCGCCTTCCCCGGCGCATCGAGGCGACGGCGCTCCTCTCGCCCTTCGATCCCGTGGTCTGGTACCGGGATCGCGCGCTGCGCATGTTCGACTTCCACTACCGCATCGAGATCTACACACCGCAGCCCAAGCGGGTCTATGGCTACTACGTTCTGCCCGTGCTGCTCGACGATCGGATCGTGGGGCGCATCGACCTCAAAAGCGACCGGCAGGCAGGCGTACTGCGCGTACAGGCCGCGTGGGTGGAGCCTGGCGCTCCTGCGGAGGCAGCCGAGCGGATCGCGCAACTCCTCCGCGAGACGGCCGTATGGCAGGGCCTCGGCGACGTAGTCGTAGCCGACCGTGGAAACCTCGCGCCCGACCTGGCGAGCGTGATCAAGCAGCACAGTGTCGCCGTCCGCGGCGAGTGACCGGCCTGTGGCGATCGGTGTGCTCGACGCTCGTGCGGCTTCCGCTCGTGCGCCCATCCGCTCGTGCGGGGTCCCGCTCGTGCGCGTGACGCTTATGCGCTCGACGCTCAAGCTCGTCCTCATGCTCGTCACCAACGCCGTCCGCGGCCAACTTTGCACAGATCATCGATCACACGTTCTAGTGTCAGTACCCCCTGCAACAATGAACTATGGCACATTTATTCGACCAACTCGCACCCTCGGCGCAACGTGTCGCCAGATTTGCGCGGGTCGAGAGCGGCGCTGTCGCTTCCTCGTCGGTAACCGAGTCGTCCGAAGGGCTGCCGGCTGCCCCGGATCTCAGTGATGTGCTCGCGTCAGATTCCGTCGTCGTCACGTCGGACGCGGCCGTCATCGCCACGGATGCCGCCGTCCTCACGTCGGATGCCGCCGTCATCGCATCACTCGACGATGCCACCCTGCTGGGCCTGAGCGAGGCGGCCGCCGAACTGATCCGCAATGCGGAGTCGATCGCGGCCCTCGCGGCCGGCGAGATCGCCCATCGCTCGCGTCGCGAACTCGGCTACGCAGGCCTGGCCCAACGCACGGGCCACCGCACCGCCGAAGCACTCGTCCAATCGGCAACCCGGTCGACCTCACCCGAAGCCGCGAAACTCGTCCGAGTGGGCACGATCATGGTCGAAACCGATGCCGCCGCCCGGCTCGGCGAGCTTGGCGACGGGTCCCCCACGATCGAGGCACCCTGGGCAACACCGCTGGCAGACGCGGTTACGGCTGGGGCAATCTCCACCAGCCAAGCCGAGAGCATCCGCCGCGGGCTGGGCGAGCCAACGCCAGAGGTCACCCCCGCGTCACTACGCAATGCCGCAACCAGACTCGTCCGCGATGGCCTCACGATCGATGCCGACCGCCTCTTCCGCCTTGCGCGATCCATCCGCGACGAACTCGACGCGGCTGGCATCGCCGACCGCGAACGCGCCCGCAAAGACGCCCGCTTCCTCCGATTCACCCCTCTGGCCGACGGCATGCACCGCCTGTCCGGCCTGCTCGATCCCGAATCAGCAGCCACCATCCGCGGATTCTTCGACCAACTCACCAGCCCCCGCCGCGGCGGCCTACGATTCGTTGCCGACGCCGAACAAGAACGCGCCCAATCGATCATCGACGACCCCCGCACCACCGAGCAAATCATGCACGATGGCTTCGTGGACGCCATCCGCATCGCCAACGAGACCGCACCCGAGACGATGCTCGGCGCCAAACGGCTGAGTGTGCGCATCCTCGTCACCCAGAACACCGTGAACACCCGCACCGGCCACGGACGCATCGAAGGCCTACCAGACCCAATCTCGATCGCGAGCCTCGAGCGCCACCTCTGCGACACCGGAATCCTGCCCGTCGCATTCGACGACGACGGCCAATGCGTCAACGTCGGCCGCGAGCAGCGCCTCTTCACCCGACGCCAACGCGAAGGCCTCGCGACACGCGACGGCGGATGCCTATGGCCGGCCTGCGACCGCCCACCCTCTTGGACTGAAGCCCACCACATCAACCAATGGCACCGCGACACCGGCCACACCAACCTCGCCGACGGAGTCCTTCTCTGCCGGCACCACCACATGCTCCTTCCACGACAACCACTGGGAAATCAACCGAACCGGAGCCAAATACTGGCTCATCCCACCACCGACCCAAGACCCGACACAAAAACCCAGACCGCTACCGAGCAAAAGCGGGGCACTTCGCGACCTGCTCACAGCGGCCGGCCTGACGCGCCCAAACCGAGACAGCCAGAATTCAACCCGCGACAAACACGCAAGCTAAGCGCGGGCTAGAACTCTGTTGCGCGCCTAAGGAAGCGCCTTGCGCGGGAGCACCTCGACGCGGCTTGCGCCCGTGCGCACCAGCCGGTCGAGGACCCCGTGATCGGACAGCGACTAGAACTCGCCACCGATCTTGCGCAGGCGCTCGACGCGCTCGGGGATCGGAGGGTGCGTGCTGAACAAACGGCTCATCAGGCTGGGCTTCAGCGGATCCGCGATCCACAGGTGCGCCATCGAGGAGTTCTGTTTTCGCATCGGACGCCCGTATGCTGCGAGCTTTTCGAGCGCGCTTGCGAGCGCATCCGGGTGCCTCGTAGTCATCGCGCCGGTCGCATCCGCGAGGTATTCGCGCTGTCGGGAGATCGCCATCTGCACCATCGTCGCCACCAGCGGAGCGACGATGATCGCGACGAGGCCGAAGACCAGGACCACAGGGTTGCCACCCCCGCCACCGCCACTGTTGTTGTTGCCGCGATTGTTGAACCCGCCGAAGAACGCCATCCGCAGGAACATATCCGCGATGAATCCGACGGCGACGACAAGGCCGAAAACGATCATCGAGACACGGATGTCGTAGTTGCGCACGTGACCGAGCTCGTGCGCCATGACGCCCTCGAGCTCGGCGTCGTCCATGATGTCTAGCAGGCCGGTGGTGGCCGCCACGACAGCATGCTGCGGATCGCGACCCGTCGCGAACGCATTGGGAGCAGGGTCGTTGACGATGTACACCTTGGGCATCGGGGAGCCCGTCGTGATCGAGAGGTTCTCAACGATGTTCCAGAGCCGTGGATTGTCGGCCTTCTCGATCGGTACGGCGCCCGACATGAGCACGGCCTGCGAGCTCGCGGCGTAGTACTGGAACCAGGCGTAGAGCGCTGCAACCACGATCGTCACGATCAGGATCGTGTAACTGTCACGCCCGTAAATCACGTTCGCCAGCCATCCGAGTCCCCCGATGATGACGAGGAACAGCAGGATGATCAGAACCGTGTTGCGTTTGTTTCTCGCGATGGCGCTATACATGGTGGGCTCAGCTCAGGTCGGTCGAGTCGGTTTCGATGCGCGGTTCGCGCCCCTCACCCAACGTACAAGCTAGAACTGCACCCGGGGCGGTTCTGCGAGGGCCGTGATGTCGGCAACCTCGAAGAAGTCGCGCTCGGCAAAGCCCAAACGGCGAGCAAAGACGTTGTTGGGGAACACCTTCATTTTGGTGTTCAACTCGCGGACTCCCCCGTTGTAGAACCGGCGCGCCGCCTGGATCTTGTCCTCGGTGTCGACCAGGTCGGACTGCAGGCGCAGGAAGTTCTGGCTGGCCTGCAGCTGCGGGTACGCCTCGGCGACCGCGAAAATACTCTTCAGGGCCGCCTGCATGTGGTTTTCGGCCACGGACGCCTCGGCTGGCCCCTGGGCAGAGAGCGTTTCCGCGCGCGCCTTGGTGACGGACTCGAAGACGCCCCGCTCGTGAGACGCATATCCCTTGACCGTCTCGATCAGGTTCGGGATGAGATCCGCACGCCGCTTCAGCTGGACCGTGATGTCGCTCCACGCCTCATCGACGCGCACATTCAATGTGACGAGAGAGTTGTAGGTCGCCCACAGGTAAATTCCGATGATCGCGATAATGACGACAATGATCAGAACCGGGATGAGCCATTCCATGGCAGCAACTCCTTGTTAGGCGGGTACGCATCAAGCACGCACGTCGTTATCATAATCGTGCGAAGGCAACCCTTACCCGCTTCCCATCACACTCGAAGCAAGCACGTAGTCATCGGCCAGTGTTCGGCCGACGTGCTCTGCGATACGCCGCGGCTTTACAGGGCAGCATCCGCCGCCGCGCTCTTGACGCGGCCGGGTAACCGGCGAATAGTTCACCTCATGATGGATACGACGGAGCCCGTGATCTCGATCCGCGATCTCCGGGTTCGTCGGGGCCGAATCGCGGTCTTACACGGACTCACCCTGTCCGTGCCTCGTGGCCAGGTCGTCGGCCTCCTCGGCCCCAGTGGCTGCGGCAAGACCACCCTGATGCGATCCATCGTCGGGGTGCAGGATGTCGCCGGCGGCGAGGTCACCGTACTCGGCGGTCCGGCGGGCAGTGCCGACCTCCGCCACAGGGTTGGCTACGTCACCCAGGCCGAGAGCGTCTACGACGACCTCACGGTGCGACAGAATCTCGCATACTTCTGTCGGGTGCTCGGCGCCCCCAGGTCGGACGTCGACCGCGTCATCGCGCAGACCGATCTCGGGGGCAATAGCGGGCAGCTCGTGAACTCGCTGTCCGGCGGCCAGCGCAGCCGCGTCTCGCTTGCCGCCGCCCTGCTCGGCTCCCCCGAGCTTCTCGTGCTGGACGAGCCGACCGTCGGTCTCGACCCCGTGCTTCGCGTCAACCTGTGGAAGCTGTTCCACGAGCTGGCTCGCGCGGGCACCAGCCTGCTTGTGTCAAGCCACGTAATGGATGAGGCGACACGCTGCGACCGCCTGCTCCTCATGCGGGAAGGTGAGATCCTGGCCGACGAAACTCCGGACGGCCTGCTGGCGGCAACGGGCGCACGGGATGCCGAGGAAGCATTCCTGACACTGATTGCGCGACATCCGCCCGAGGTCTCGGACGGAGGCAACTCGTGAACGCGGGCAGGACGTTCGCGACCGCCGGTCGCGTGCTGACGCAAATCCGCCACGATCCGCGCACGATCGTGCTGCTCGTGGTCGTTCCGAGCCTCCTGATCGGCCTGGTCGCCTGGATCTTCACAGACACCCCGATCTTCGACACCATCGGCCCAGCCCTGATCGCCCTGTTCCCTTTCATCGTCATGTTCCTCATCGCGAGCATCACGACGCTGCGCGAGCGCCGGACGGGAACGCTCGAGCGGCTGCTGTCGATGCCTCTCGGCAAGGCCGACTTCATCCTCGGCTACACGCTCGCATTCGGCCTGCTCGCGATTCTCCAAGCGGCCGTTGCCGTGTCGTTCGCCGTCTGGGTGTGCGGGCTGACGATCAAGGGCTCCATCTGGCTGCTGCTCGCGGTCGCCCTCGCCGATGCGGTCCTCGGCACCACCCTCGGTCTCTTTGCGAGTGCGTTCGCCCGCACCGAGTTCCAGGTCGTGCAGTTCATGCCGGCGCTCGTCTTCCCGCAGGTGTTGCTCGGCGGCATCTTCCTCCCCCGCGACCAGCTGCCGGATGTGCTGCACGTGATCAGCGATTGGTTGCCGCTCTCGCACGCCATCGATGCGCTCAGGGCGGTGGCGACGAACTCGGAGGACGCCGCCTACGTCGGCGGGGAGCTCCTGATCATCGCCGCGTTCGCCGTCGGCGCGGTCGTGCTCGGCTCGATCACGCTGCAGCGCCGCACGTCGTAGCGGCGCGGGCAACGTCACGCGCGGGCATCGCCACGGCGCCGGCATCCTCGACGACGTGAACCTGCCGCCACCCGCGGTCGGTCAGGTGACGGCAGTCTTTGGGTTACGAGCAACCCACGCTGAAGTGGGGTGGCACGTAGTGTGAGGATGTCGCTACGGCCGCGCGCGAAGCGGCCGTAACGACAGCAGCGGCTAGTCGCTGCTCCTCCGCCTGTTCCCCTGAGACGGAGTACGTCTGGTGTTGCGGATCACGAACTGACCCCAGGACGAAGCGAACGGGACGAGCGGATGTCTGTGTCGCAGACACGACGAAACGTGCGGTAATCATTCGCGCACACCCCCGTCCTCGAAGCTTTCCTCATGGAGATCCCAGTGATTCATAGCAGGGCCGGGTATCGCGAGCATGTCAGCATGGCGCGGCGAAGTCAATGATCCTGCGCGTAAGAGCACCCGCGCTCACCCGCGCGTTACCGTGCGCGTTACCGTGCGCGTTACCGTGCCTCGAGGACGCGCTGCAGCCACTCGAATGATGCCTTCGGCGTGCGATCCTGCGTGGTGAAGTCGACGTGCACCAGGCCGAACCGCTGGCTGGTGCCTGCGGCCCATTCGAAGTTGTCGAGCAGCGCCCACGCGTGATAGCCGCGGAGGTCGAGGCCCTCTGCAACTCCGCCGACAGCGACGGCGGCCGCCGCGGCCGCGAGGTGATCGCCCAGGTACTCGATGCGGGCGCGATCGTCGACGGTGCCGTCTGGGCTCACGGTGTCCGGGTAGCTCGCGCCGCCCTCGGTGATGACCACGGGCGGCAGCGCCTCACCGTAGCGCTCTCGCAGCTCCCGGAGGGTCACGCCGAGGTACTCGGAAGCGACCGGCCAGCCGAATCCGGTCCTGGCGAACTCGGGCCACTCGGCCAGGTGGAAGGGCAGCCCGCTCATGGCCTGTGCGATCCCGTCAGGCGAGGCCGAATCGCCCGCACCCGCGGCGACACGGGAGGGGAAGTAATAGTTGAGACCGTAGAAGTCGAGCGGTGCGCTGATGGTGCGCAGGTCATCCGGGTCGTGCTCGGAGAACACGCTGAGCAGTTCCTCGAAGGGCCCCGGCACCTCGGGGTACCGGCCGAGCAGCACCGGGTCGGCAAAGATCCGGTTGTGCAGGATGTCGAAGAGTGCGGCGTACCCGGTGTCCTCCTCGCGATCACTGGCCGGCTCGACCGGTGAATGCACGTTGGTGATGCCGACGCGGCCAGCGACCCCGGCGTCGCGGAGCGCGCCGACCGCGAGGCCGTGGCCGAGGAGCTGGTGGTGCGCGGCCGGCAGCGCGTCGAACATCAGCGTCTCGCCAGGCGCATGCACTCCGATGGCGTAGCCGCTGAGCGTCACGCTGGCCGGCTCGTTGATCGTGATCCAGGAGTCGACCCGGTCGCCGAACGACTCGGCCGCGAGGAACGCGTACTCGGCGAAGCGGTGTGCGGTGTCGCGATTGAGCCAGCCTCCGGCCAGCTCGATCGGGGTGTCCCAGTGGTAGAGCGTTGCCATCGGGCGGATGCCCGCGGCGAGCAGCTCGTCGAGCAGCCGGTCGTAGAACGCGATGCCCGCTCGATTCCCGGGGCCTCGGCCGGCCGGTTGGATGCGCGGCCACGACAGGGAGAACCGATACGAGTCGACG
>JAUZGC010000189.1 GCA_030840105.1 Microbacteriaceae bacterium | reverse complement strand
AATGAAACGGCATAATAGAAAATCCACCGACACATGACAACACTCGTCTCCTGATAACTTGACCACATAATGCAGGCGCTGCACCCCGGGGCGCTCGCCGGCGTGCACGACTGGTCGCGCTTCCGCGACGATCCGCTTGGCCGCCTGGCCGGCACGATTCGCTGGATCTTCACTGTCACCTACGGTGACACCACGCAGGCCACCCGGGGATCGGAGTGGGTGCTCCGGCTACACGAGCGCGTGGTCGGAACCTATGTGGATGCGCACGGGCACATGCGTGCGTATGCAGCCAACGATCCCGAACTGCTGACGTGGGTGCACCTCGCTTTCACGGATGCGTTCCTCTCCACTCACGAGTTGTGGGGCGGGCCGATCCCGGGAGGACCCGACCAATACGTGCGCGAGTGGGCAACAGCCGGCGAACTCATGGGGGTGCCGAACCCCCCGCGCAGCCGGGCCGATCTTAAAGCCCAGCTGCACACGTTCGCGGATTCCGGCGATCTTGCCGGTGGCGCAAAGGTCGACGAGATCATCCGCTTCATCCGGCGTCCGCCGCTGCGTCGCGCCCTGCGGCCGTCCTACCGGATCCTGTTTGAAGGCGCAATCATGTCGCTCGAGCCGCGCTTTCGCGAGATGCTCGGGCTCGAGGTAGCTCGGCTTGGGCCGGTTCCGCTACCGATCATCGGCGCGACACGCGTCGTGCTTGGCGGTGCAGGCACGCTCCTCGGCACGCAAACGCAGGGTGAAAAGGCAGCGCTCGGGCGGCTGGAAAGGCTCGGCCTGCTCGGAAGCGAGAACTCCGGAGGCTAGCCGAGCCCACCCGCTTGGTGCGTGTCGACCTGGTGCGTGTCGACCTAGTGCTTGTTGACCGCCGAGACCGCATCAGAACTGGTCTTGGCGCTTGACTTGGCCTTCTTGTCTGCGCGTTTCTCCTTGAGGGACTTCGCGGCGACGGTCTTGGCAGCGCTCTTACGCGGTGACTTGTCAGACATTGTGGACTCCCTTGTTCGGGAGCCGAACGGCTCCACAAGGCTGACTGTAGGCGCTTTGGCACGGAAAAGCTGCCGTCGCGAGAGATTCACGGAAAATCGATCAGGAATGCCGGAGCGTTAGGCGGCGTATGGTTGCGACATGCACACGCCTCACCCGCCGAAGACCATCGGCATGATCTGGGCGCAGGCGAGGCAAGGGGTCATCGGTGCGCGTGGCACCGTTCCATGGAACGTGCCAGAGGACCTCGCGCATTTCGAGCTCATCACGATGGGTCATCCCGTGATCATGGGCCGGCGCACCTGGGATTCCCTGCCCGAGTCGTCGCGGCCGCTTCCGGGGCGGACCAACATCGTCCTCACTCGAAACGATGGCTGGCATGCCGACGGCGCGATCGTCGCTCACTCGCTGGACGAGGCCCTCGACGCGCTCGACGCGAACGAGGACGAGGAAGACAACGAGGATGAGCAAGACAACAACGACGAGGTCTGGATCATCGGCGGTGCGCAGATCTTCAGCGAGGCGGTCGGGCGCGCGAATCTCGCCGTGGTCACCGAAATCGACCACAATTACAACGGCCAGGCGTACGCCCCTGGGCTCGGATCGGAATGGGCGAAGATCTCGTCCGTTCCGCCCACCGGCTGGGACGCCTCGGTGAACGGGCTCGGCTATCGGATCCTGACCTACCGCAAAGGTTAGGAGAGGCTCGCGACGAGGTTGACCGTTGTCGCGAGGATGACGGAGCCGAACAGGTACGACAACAGCGTGTGCTTGAGAATGGTCGACCGGATCTCGTGATCCTGAATGTTCGTGTCCGAAACCTGGAATGTCATGCCCAGCGTGAACGAGACGTATGCGAAGTCGCTGTAGCGGGGCGGTTCGCCCTGGTTGAAATCGATACCACCGACGGGGTCGCGGTGATACAGGCGGGCATAGCGGAGGGTGTACAGCGTGTGCACGAGGAACCAGGAGAGGGCGACACTCGCGACCGCGAGCGCTGCGAGCAGACCCCGCTCGACGCCCTGGGCTGAACGAGCCTGTACCAGCACGAAGACAATTGCCGCGAGGCTGGCGACGCTCGCGATGATGATCATGACGTCGGCGATGGGCCGCGCGGGGTCCTCACGCGTGGCGTGCAAGGCCGTGTCGGCCGCATCCATATTCCAGATCGCCAGCCAGACCCAGCCGATATAGACGATGCAGGCCGCCGCCCAGCCGACAACGGGCGCGTAGCTCCACGAACCGATCGAACCGACCACGATCGCGACAACGACTCCCACCACGAACATGACGACCAGTCGAAGGCGGGTGCGGGCGTTCTGCGCGACATTCTCCACTGACTCCACGAGTCGATGGTCGCACACCTAAGCTAAATCCATGACCAGCGACGTAGCCGGAGAATCGGAGCATCTCAACGACGCTCGTGCGCTTCGCAGCCGGACGGTCACCTGGGAGGACCCGCTCGTCGGATACGCCCTCATGCCGTCCATGACGGGGCTCGAACACGTCCGGGGGATGATCGAGGGCACGGTTCCGCAGCCGCCCATGGCCAACCTGCTCAACATGCGCATCGTGGACGCGGATGTCGGGTCAGCGACATTCGTCTGCGACCCGGACGAGTCGCACTACAACCCGATCGGCACCGTGCATGGTGGCCTCGTCTGCACGATGCTCGACTCGGCAGTCGGGTGCGCCACCGAGACGACGCTGCCTCGCGGGCAGCGTTATACCTCGATCGAGATCAAGGTGAACTACCTGCGGCCCGTGCGGGCCGATAGCGGGCAGTTGACGTGTGTCGGCACGGTTACCAAGTCAGGCAGCCGGGTGGCATTCACCGAGGGCGTCGTGACGGATCGCGCCGGAAAGGTCGTGGCGACCGCGAGCAGCACGCTCCTGCTCTTCGCCCCGGACTCGCCCGCTGATGCAAGTCAAAACGGCTGATGCAAGTCAAAACGGCGCAGAGCCTCAACGCGCGAGGTGACTCGTGGTCAGGCGCCGAGCTGAGCCTGCACGGCCTGCTCGATCGGAACGTCGCCTGCGATGAGCTCCCACGTGTGGCCCGCGCTGCGCGGCTCTGCGATCGTGGCGACGATGGTCGCCGCGAGATCCTCGCGTGAGATCGAGCCGCGAGCAACCTCGGGGCCGAGCGTCACGAGGCCCGTTCCCTCTTCGCTGGTAAGCGACCCTGGTCGAAGGATGGTCCAGGCCAGGGACGATTCGCGCAGCGCAGCATCCGCATCGCGCTTTGCGGAGACGTACGCCGACCAGACCTCATCGGCGTCTGGCGCGACGGGGGAGTCCACGCCATACGCCGAAACCTGGATGAAGCGCCGGACGCCCGCCCGCTCGGCCGCGGCAGCCGCCTTGACCGACCCGGCGTAGTCGACGGTGCGTTTGCGTTCGACGCCCGATCCGACGCCGGCGCCAGCGCTGAACACGACGACATCCGCGCCCTCGAATGCCGTGGCGAGGGCGTCTTCCGTCACCGTTTCGAGGTCGAGCAGGACTCCTTCGCCGCCGAGACGATAGACGTCGTCGGCGTGTTCTTCGTTACGTACGATCCCGACGATCTCATCACCGCCATCGTAGAGAAGGCGCATGAGTTGTTGCGCGACCCTGCCATGAGCTCCGACGATTGCAATACGAGTCATGCTTCTATCATGCAACTTTCGCCATCGGCAGATGAAAGGATGACGCCATGGTGATTGCCGTGGGCCTGGTCAGGGGAATCAATGTCGGGTCGGCGAAAGGCGTCTCGATGGCGGATCTCACCGCCGCCTTCGAGGCGGCGGGATTCACCGAGGTGAAGACTCTTTTGCGGAGCGGGAACGTCGTGTTTCGCGCGACATCGCTACCAAAGACCGCGTCCGCGGCGGTCGAGCGCGAACTGCTCGCGCGCACCGGAGTTGCCGCGAGCGTTCTCCTGGTCGAAGCGGGCGCCTTCGCTCGGATCGCGGAGGCGAACCCCCTGCTCGATGTCGGGGATGACGATTCCAAGCTGGTCGTCACGTATGTGGCCGAACCGCCGGATATCAATGCGCTCGCGATCCCCGCCGCGGATTCGCTCGCACCCGAGATCGTTGTGGTCGGCCGGGAAGCGGTCTACCAATGGTGCCCGCTTGGCGTATCCAAGAGCAAGGTGCCCGCATCCTTCTGGCGGGCGCTCGGGCCGGTCGCAACCGCGCGCAACTGGCGTACCGTCCAGCGAATTCTCGCAGAGGTCGACACGCGAGTCAGCGAAGGCGCTTAGGGCGATCCTTCAGCTCACGCTCAACCATGAGCGCGAGTTCCCGCAGGAGCTCGCGATCGACGTCTGCCTCGCTGCGCGGTTCCGGGTCGAAGACGCACAGCGCGCCGATGCGTTCTCCGGACGGGGACTCCACCGGGAATCCTGCGTAGAAACGGATGTGCGGTTCACCGCGCACGAGGGGGTGGTGGGAGAATTTCGCGTTGGTGCGTGCGTCGGGTACCACGAGAGGGCCAGGCGCGCGAATTGTCACGGTCGTGAACGCGCTCACCCTCGGGAGCTGCTTGGGTTTCAGGCCGACGCTGGCCATGTTCCATTGCCGATTGCGATCGGTGACGATGAAGGCGGCCGCCCGTGTGCCGAACGCGCGTTGCGCCAGGGTGACGATCCTGTCGAAGCGATGCTCTGGGTCGCTGCTGATGAAGCCGAGCCAGTCGACGGCACGCTGTCGGTCGGATTCTCTCCACTCGATCTGTGGCGTAGTGGGCTCCGCATCGCGCTCACCGGCCGCCAGCCGCCTGGATTCGAGGGGAGGGATCATCCGGTTCGCCAGGAGTTCGGCCCAGCTCTGGTAGTCGCGTGCCGTCCTGAACCGACCGGGCGAAGGGTGCGGAGGCGCCGGTAACGGGACGTATGTGATCCGGGGCAGGGTCGCGCAAAGTTCTGCGGTCACCCGATTGAGCGCCCTGCCGTGGCGGTCGGCCACCGAGCCAAGCATGTAATTGAAGGCCGGAATCGCTCTGATCGGATGGATCCCGACGACAAAGATCTGTGCAGTGGTCACGGAGTCATCGGACAACATCCCGAGAACCGCCGACAGCTTGCGCCGCCACAGGTCGATGGAGGTGAGGTTCCTGGCGTCGTTGGCGCCGAGGGTGACGACGATGGCGTCATAGCGTTTGAGGTCGAGTCCTTCGAGCTCAGCCAGGGCTGAACCGATGGTCATCCGGGGGACGGGGACGACATCGACATGCGCACCGCGCCTGGTGCGGGCGGTCAAGGCCCGAGCAAGTGATCCGGGCAGTGCGAGATCGTGGCTCAACACGCCCGCTCCGGCCGCCGGACCGCCACCGAAGATCAGGACCCGGTCGCTGTCGATTCCTCCCGAGCGTGCCCGGGGGACATCCAGAGGCCGGGGAAGGCCCTCGAGCTCGCGCGTCATCGCGGCGGCCCACGCCCGCATCACCGGAATCAACATCCACCGCGTGAATTCCCGCACCGGTACCCACTCTGTCGCATCCAACTACCAGAAAGCGTGGAACCACCCAGGCGGTATCCACAACGTTGAGGACCTCTGGTTGCACTCTACCGGAGAGGCCGATTTTAGAAACGGCGCGCGAAAGGACGGGGCCTGCGCATCCGGATCAGAAGCAGGATGGGAACGAGCACGTATGGAAGGTTGAAGGCCAGGAACTTGGCGGGGTTCGGTGTGACCCACTGTGGTTCGCCGAAGAACTCCACGCCGAACACGACGATCCCCGTGATGGAGGCGATGATGGCCGCGTAGATGACGGCCGGGAGCTGGATCCAGTTCCAGCCTTTGATCAGGGCGAGCACAAGGAGTACGTAGAACGGCATATACACGAATGCCGACAGGCCGGTGACGATCCGCATCCAGACCGGCGGCGTCATGAACAGCGGGTCGGTGTCATGGGCGTACCACCAGTTCGAGTTCACGAAGAAGTTACTCGACGGGTGTGAGATGTCGACGCCGATCGTCGGGAGCAGGTCGCTGATGAGCGACGTGATCGTGAATGCTGAGAAGATCACGACGAAAAAGAGGTCGATGGGGCGTAGGCGCAGGGACAGGTTTTTGGCGTCGGATCTTGGCACGCGCACGACTCTAGCGGTGCCGCAGGGACGAATCTATGCTGACAGTATGTTCGTCGAAGGAACCCTTCGATGGCAGGTCACAGAGGATGCGCCGTGGGACCTGCTCATGGCGCTCGCCTTGCGCGATCTCGGCGGGCTGACGGATGTCGGGGACCCCGTACTCCCGGCTGTGATCCCTGCCGTCGAGCGGGTCGTACAGGGTGCCAGGGGCGTGCGATCAGCGGCGACGCTTGCCAGAACCGGCGCGGACCGGGACCTTCTGCGCAGCCAGTGGAAGGCATGGTGGGAGCGCACGCTCGTGCGGGAGTCGCGGCCGATCACCACTCAATTCAAGCCACCACACTTTGCCGTCTTCGACAGGGAGCTCGAACTGCAGGATCTTGTCGCCGAGCACTACGCAGACGCGCTGGCCTGGACTACGGCGCGGCACGAGGAATACGCACACCTGAGCATGGCCAAACACGCCGCGCGTGCCTCGGACATCGTGGATGTGGTTCGCGACCGGGAGCATGAACTGCGGCGCCAGGCCGGCTATTTTCGCCTTGACCTCGACGTGCTTCCCCTCGAGAAGAAGGGCGCGTGGATCGTCGCGCCACACACGATCGTCGTGAGTGACGGCCTTCGTGAGGATTCCGCGGCGTTCAGGGCGTGGTTCGCGCCGGTCGTCGCGGCGCTCGTGTGATCCGAAGCGTTGCGCGTGAACGAGCGTACGCGTAAACGACTGAGGCGCAGCCCACACGCGTGGGCTGCGCCTCAGGAACGATCGACCTAGGCCGGGCGCTTGCGAACTAGGCTGGGCGCTTGTCTGGCGAGATCGTCTTCGCCGGGTCCATCTCGGCGAGGCTGCCCACAGCCTCGTCGATCCGGGCGAGAACACTGGCATCCAGTTTCACACCGGACGCCTGGGCGTTCGAGCCGACCTGCTCCGGACGCGACGCTCCGACGATCGCACCGGCGACGTTCGGGTTGGCCAGCACCCAGGCAATGGCGAGCTGCGCCATGGTGATACCGAGCTCGTCGGCGATCGGCTGGAGCTTCTGCACGCCCGTGAGGACCTCATCGGTCAGGAAGTGCTTGATGGCGCCAGCGCCACCCTTGTCGTCGGTTGCCCGGCTGCCCTCAGGCAGCGCGGCACCAGGCTTGTACTTGCCGGTGAGCACGCCCTGCGCAACCGGCGACCATACGATCTGGGAGATGCCGACCTCTTCGGAGGTGGGGATGACCTCGGCCTCGATCACGCGCCACAGCATCGAGTACTGCGGCTGGTTCGAGATGAGCTGGAAGCCCAGCTCACGGGCGAGCGTACGACCGGCTCGAATCTGATCGGCGTTCCACTCTGAGACACCGATGTACAGCGCCTTGCCCGCGCGGACGACGTCGGCGAAGGCCTGCATGGTCTCTTCGATCGGCGTCTCGTAGTCGAAGCGGTGTGCCTGGTACAGGTCGACGTAGTCGGTGCCGAGGCGCTCGAGCGAGCCGTTGATCGACTCCATGATGTGCTTGCGGGAGAGGCCGACATCGTTCGGTCCCTTGGGGCCGGTCGGCCAGTAGACCTTGGTGAAGATCTCGAGGGATGCGCGACGCTCGCCCTTGAGCGCGTCGCCGAGCACCTTCTCCGCTGCGAGGTTCGCGTATGCATCAGCCGTGTCGAACGTGGTGATGCCGGCGTCGAGTGCTGCCTGAACGCTCTTCGTGGCGACGTCGTTCTCCACCTGGGAACCGTGCGTAAGCCAGTTGCCGTAGATGATCTCCGAGATCTTAAGACCGCTATTGCCGAGGTATCTGAATTCCATGCCTATAACGTTACGCGAATAGAGGCGGCCGATTTTGCCACCTCGGCTGTCGGCCGCGCGTGAGAGTCTGGGACCGTGGGACGTGCGGATGGCAGCGACAGGCGGGTGACGACATCCGCCGTCGATGACAGCACGGCCACGATCCTGCACGTCGACATGGATGCGTTCTTCGCTGCCGTCGAGTTGCTCGATCACCCAGAGCTGCGCGGGAAGCCAGCCATCGTCGCGCATTCGGGCGGACGGTCGGTCGTCACGAGCGCAACCTACGAGGCCCGGAAGTTCGGCGTCCGATCGGCCATGCCCGTCGCCCAGGCGCTGAGGCTATGCCCCGGCGCTGTGCTGCTCGAGCCGCACATGGAGAAGTATCGCGACTACTCGGCCAGGGTCATGCGGATCTTCTCCGAAGTGACGCCGCTGGTCGAACCGCTCAGCATCGACGAGGCATTCCTCGACGTTGCCGGTGCCAGGCGACTGCTCGGCTCGCCGGCCAGGATCGCTGCTCTCGTGCGCAAGCGCGTGAGCGATGAGACCGGCCTCACCTGCTCAATCGGTGTCGCGGCGACCAAGTTCGTCGCGAAGCTCGCCTCCGGGAGTGCAAAACCAGACGGACTCCTCGTGGTCCCCGAGAGTGAGACGCTCGCCTACCTCCGGCCACTCCCTGTCGGCGCCCTGTGGGGTGTCGGGGCGAGTACACAGGAGTCCCTCGCGCGGCTCGGGCTGCGCACGGTCGGCGACCTCGCCGATACGCCGCTGCAGGTGCTGCAGAAGACAGTGGGGGAGGCATCCGGTCGAAAGCTGCACGACCTTGCCTCTGGTCTCGACCCGAGACCTGTCACGCCGGAGTCGCGCGAGAAGAGCGTCGGGCATGAGGTGACCTTCGAGCGGGATGTGGCGGAGGCCGAGACGCTCCGGCGTGAGCTTCTCCGGATGGCCGCGCAGACGGCTGCGCGCTTGCGCAGCAGCGGCCTCGTGGGCCGCACGGTCTCGCTCAAGCTGCGCTTTGCCGACTTTCGAACCGTGACCCGCTCGCGCACCCTGGCCGAGCCGACCAATGTCGGGCGCCGGATCTACGAGGAGGTCGTGGCGGCGTATGACGCGATGGGCGTCGAGGGGGTGCCGATCAGGCTGATTGGGGTTCGTGTCGAACAACTCCAGGCGGCGGAGGAAGGACGCCTTGCCCTCTGGGACCCCGACGAGGAGTGGCGGGAGGCCGAGCGCACGATCGATGAGGTCAGCGCACGGTTCGGTCGCGGAACGATCGGCCCCGCCTCGCTCGTCCGACCGAAGACACCACCTGGCGAAGGTGCGCCTGCACGACCGTGATCGCGCCCTGTTCAGCCGACGCGGAGCCGAGTAGCGTGGCAGCATGACAAATCTCGCCCTCGCTCTCGCAGAGTCAGTGAAGTCCTCCGGTGTGAAGTCGGTTTACGGCGACCCCATCGATCTCGATGGGATCACGCTCGTCCCGGTTGCGCTCGTGCAGTTCGGCTTCGGCGCGGGCAGCGAGGCAGGCGACGCGGAGACCACCGATCCCGCGGGCGGCGGAGGTGGCGGGGGCGTCAGCATTCCGGTCGGCGCATACGTTCGCGATCGAAACGGGCTCCGATTCCGTCCGAATCTCATCACGCTCCTGGCCGTAGGAATCCCATTCATGTGGGTGGCCGGTCACGCCTGGGCACGCGTCATCAAGGCGCTCAAGAAGTAACCGCCCAACCGCCCAACAGTCTGGAGCCAGCCTGTCTGGATCCTGTGAGCCGGGTTAGACTGATACCGAACACGGGAGTCCGGTGAGCCGGGCTGAGAGGAAGCTTCTCAAGTTTCGACCGTCACACCTGATCTGGATCATGCCAGCGCAGGGAGGCCTGCAACTCTCGGGGTTTCCGTACCTATTGGAAACCCGCACCCGTGCCCAGTTGTCACCGACTGAAAGGGCACGAACAGTGCACGCAACCATCGCATCCACTACAGCACGACCCATGCGCAACCTGCGCTGGCGGGTCGTCGATATTGTCGTCGCCGCCGTTCTTGGCGTCGCGAGCGGCGTCATCTTCTGGGCATGGGGGCTCGCATGGACTCCGTTGAGCAACGCCCTGGCGTTCTCCCCGGGTCTGGCCGGTCTGCTCGCCGGGGGCTGGCTCTTTGCGGGCGTGCTCGGCGGGATCGTCATCCGCAAGCCCGGTGCAGCGCTCTACACCGAGATCGTTGCCGCGGTCGTTTCGATGCTCGTCGGTACCCAGTGGGGATTCTCCACGCTGATCTGGGGCATCGTGGAGGGTCTTGGCGCCGAGATCATCTTCGCGATCTTCCTGTACCGCAGTTGGCGCCTCGGCGTCATTCTGCTTTCCGGTGCAGCTGCGGGCGCCACCACGGGCCTGCTTGATACGAACTTCACCAGCTACGCCGCACTCGACCTGGGCTTCAAGCTCATCTACTTCTTCTCTGCGGTTGTCTCCGGCATCGTGCTGGCCGGGCTGCTTTCATGGCTCGCGATGAAGGGTCTTGCGAAGACGGGAGCTCTCAGCCGGTTCGCTTCCGGGCGTGAGGCCGCGGTTGTGGACGAGAGCGCAGCCTAGGCGGCTCCGCACATGCGAGACAGCGCTGCGTCGCCATCCCGGGTCGCGGGTGCGCATGTCCGTGCCCGCGGCTGGGGCTGGCGGCACGCCGGCCGTCGCTCGATGGCCGTCTCCCGGCTGGATTTCGACATCCAACCGGGTGAGCGCGTGCTGCTCCTCGGCGCGAGTGGTGCAGGCAAGAGCACGCTCGTGCACGCGCTCGCCGGTGTCCTCGGTGGTGACGAGGAGGGCGAGTCCTTCGGCGAACTGCTGATCGACGGTCAACTGCCCGCCGAGGCGCGCGGGCGAGTGGGGCTCGTGCTGCAGGACCCGGATTCGCAGGTCGTGCTCGCGCGGGTGGGCGACGACGTTGCGTTCGGCTGCGAGAACCTCGGAGTTTCCCGCGACGAGATTTGGCGGAGGGTCGCCGAGGCACTGGATGCGGTGGGGCTCAGTCTGCCGTTGGACGCGCCGAGTTCGGCACTCTCCGGCGGGCAGAAGCAGCGACTCGCCCTCGCGGGCGTGCTTGCGATGCGGCCGGGGCTCGTTCTTCTTGACGAGCCGACCGCGAATCTGGACCCGGATGGCGTGATCGAGGTGCGGAACGCGGTCGAGAGGGCGCTCGCCGATTCGGAGGCCACACTCGTTGTGATCGAGCATCGCGTCGCCGTCTGGCAGCACATCGTCGGCCGGGTGATCGTGCTCGACCCTGACGGAGGCGTTCTCGCCGACGGAACGCCGGAGCAGGTTCTCTCCCGCGAGGGAGCGCGGCTCGCGGAGGCGGGGGTGTGGGTGCCTGGCTACCCGCCTGAACGGCCGGTGCGACATCCGCTGATCACGGCGGCGCGGATGCCCCTCCTGACGGCTGCTGACCTCTCCGTCGGACGCACGGCGTTCGCGGCGCGCCGCCCTGTCACCGTCGCCGGCGGCATCGACCTGACCATTTCCGCGGGAACCGCACTCGCAGTAACGGGTGTCAATGGATCCGGAAAGTCGACCCTCGCCCTGACGCTCGCAGGACTTCTGCCGCCCGCGGGTGGTGAGCTGGCGGCATCCGCCGAGCTGGCAACTGGCGTGGGACCGTTGCCGACGCGCTGGAAGTCGCGGGAACTGCTCACGAGGATCGGCACGGTTTTCCAGGAGCCGGAACACCAGTTCTTGACCGCCACGGTGCGCGAGGAGCTATCGATCGGGCCGCGCGCAGCGGGGCTCGCAGCGAGCGAAACCACCGCACGCGTCGACGAGTTGCTTGTGCGTCTCCGGCTCGACCGGCTGGCATCCGCGAATCCGTTCACGCTGTCCGGGGGCGAGCAGCGCCGACTGTCCGTTGCCACCGTGCTCGCGACGCGGCCGCGCATCCTCATCCTTGATGAGCCGACGTTCGGTCAGGATTCGCGCACCTGGCGCGAGATCGTGGCGTTGCTCGCGGCCGAACTCGATTCCGGGACGGCCATGGTGGCCGTGACACACGACGCCGACTTTGTCTCGGCGCTCGCCGACGACGAGCTCCGCCTTGGCGCTGGTCTGAGCAACACGGCACGACCACGAGAGATTCGCCGGGCAATCGGAACGGAGGTGACCCCATGAGTTTCGTCACGCCAGACGTGCGCCCGAGCGCCATCGCGCGGGTGAATCCCGTCGCCAAGCTCATCGCCGCTCTCCTGCTCGGCGCAGCACTGATGCTGTCCATCGACTGGGTCTCCGCGGCCGTCGCACTCGTGCTCGAGGCCGCGCTCATCGCCTGGGCGGGCCTGAAC
>JAUZGC010000188.1 GCA_030840105.1 Microbacteriaceae bacterium | reverse complement strand
ATCGCCATCTCAAGCTGGGGCGCGGCTCCCTGAGCGACGTTGAATGGTTCGTGCAGCTGATCCAGCTGGAGAACGCAGCACACATCCCGGCGCTGCGCACGACATCCACCCTGGGCGCCCTCGCGGTTGCCGTCGAGCAGGAGCTGGTGGAGGCGGAGGACGCGGAAAAGCTCCGGGACGCGTGGATCCTCGTCTCGCGGGCGCGTTCCGCCATGACGCTGTGGAGTAACAAGACCGCGGATGTCCTGCCGGTCGATCGCCTCCAGCTGGAGGCCGTTGCGCGCTTGATGGAGTATCCGCCGGGGTCCGCGAGCCAACTGGAGCAGGACTATCTCGGGGCGACCCGGAGGGCCAGAGCGGTGTTCGAGCGCGTGTTCTACGGTCCGGCCCCACGAGCCGCGACAACCGCCGGCTGAGCCCCCGGGTTATTTCCGGCGTGTAAATTCTGTCTGCTTCGGAATCCCTCGTTCGGGGGTGTCCATGCCCCCAATCGGAGGGGTCTGAACAGCAGTCCAGCGGCACGAATCGTGCGTGGTTGTCGGCTCGGAACCCACGTTATGGCATGACCGTTTTACGGCTCTGACCTGCAGATTCGTTTGCTGAGCGGATGCCTGGGATGCGACATCCGCCCCACGGATTCGGCGCCAGGACAGGCCTTATGCCCATGCGCAGCCATGCGTACGGATTCGTGAGAGTGTCGCCGTCCTGCGACGCGGGCGCTGCTCGGGCGCCGTTGTCCTCCCCGGGACCGCTGTGCTAGAACGTCACCAGCCCAACCGCACGACCTCCGACGATGCGAGTGACCGACACTGCGCGAACACACGGCCAACTTTGTGTCAGGACTCAGGTGGGCGAGGGAAGATTTCTCAACTTTCACGAACCACTGACAATGATGTGAAGGGAGACCACGCAAACAGACTTACCCTAGAGACAATACCTAGCAGTGACCAACGAACAAGGGCCGCATCCACTCGAGGATGCGGCCCTTGTCGTGAGCTGTGACGCCGAATCGGCGCTAGCTGTTAGACGCCGTAGTACAGCTCGTACTCGAACGGGTGCGGACGCTGTGCGAGCGGCTTGATTTCCTTCTCGCGCTTGTAGTCGATCCACGTCTCGATGAGCTCTGCGGTGAACACGTTCCCCGCGAGCAGGAAGTCGTGGTCGGCCTCGAGAGCGTCGAGAGCCTCACCGAGCGAACCAGGAACCTGGGGGATGCTCTTGGCCTCCTCCGGAGGAAGCTCGTAGAGGTCCTTGTCGACGGGCTCGTGCGGCTCGATCCGGTTCTTGATTCCGTCGAGGCCCGCCATGAGCTGGGCGGCGAAGGCGAGGTACGGGTTACCCGAGGCGTCAGGCGCGCGGAACTCGATGCGCTTGGCCTTCGGGTTGGTTCCCGTGATCGGGATACGGATCGATGCGGAGCGGTTACCGGCCGAGTAGACCAGGTTGACCGGAGCCTCGAAGCCAGGAACCAGGCGGTGGTAGGAGTTCACGGTCGGGTTGGTGAAGGCCAGCACTGCCGGAGCGTGCTTGAGCAGGCCACCGATATACCAGCGTGCGATGTCGGAGAGGCCGCCGTAGCCCGCCTCGTCGTAGAACAAAGGCTTGCCGTCGTTCCACAGCGACTGGTGCGTGTGCATGCCGGAACCGTTGTCGCCGAAGAGCGGCTTGGGCATGAACGTCGCCGTCTTGCCCCAGTCGTTGGCCGTGTTCTTGACGATGTACTTGAACTTCAGGATGTCGTCTGCCGCGTGCACCATGGTGTCGAAGCGGTAGTTGATCTCGGCCTGGCCGCCCGTGCCCACCTCGTGGTGCGCGCGCTCGAGGATGAGGCCGGCGTCAATGAGCTTGAGCGAGATGTCGTCACGCAGGTCGGCCTGCTTGTCCACCGGGCTGACCGGGAAGTAGCCGCCTTTGTATGGAGTCTTGTTGGCGAGGTTGCCGCCCTCTTCCACGCGACCGGAGTTCCAGGCGCCTTCCTCGGAGTCCACCGAGTAGAAGCTCGAGTTCTGCTTCACTTCGTAGCGCACGTCATCGAAGATGTAGAACTCCGCCTCAGGGGCGAAGAACGCGGTGTCCGCGATGCCGGTGGAGGCGAGGTACTTCTCGGCCTTCTTGGCAACCTGGCGCGGGTCCTTCGAGTAGATCTCGCCGTTCCGCGGGTTGTAGATGTCGAAGATCATGATGAGCGTGCGCTCGGTACGGAACGGGTCGACATAGGCCGTCGAGACATCCGGAATGAGCTGCATGTCCGACTCGTGGATCGACGCGAAACCGCGGATCGACGAACCGTCGAACAGCTGTCCGACGGAGAAGAATTCCTCGTCGACGGTCGATGCGGGGATGTTGAAGTGCTGCTGAACACCGGGAAGATCGGTGAAGCGAATATCAAGGAACTTGACGTCAGTGTCCTTGATGAACTTGAGCACCTCGGAAGAATCACGGAACATGTAGGGGACTCCCAATGGCTATGTACTGGACGGTCTGCACCTGCAGCCTTCCTTAGGGTAGGCGCAGGGCGTTTCCCAACGATATCGTGAATGTTTCTGTCATGTTACGCACGGCCGCGTAGCTAGGCTGGATGTCATGGCAGGTCAGAACTCGTCGCCCACTCGCTTCGGTGACTTGGCGCCCAGCCGGTACCCCGGTGAGCGCCTGGGACTGCCGGAAAGCGGTCGCGGATCGGTTGGCCGGCTTGGACGCCGGCTCGCGGGCGTCGCGGTCGACTGGGGAATTGCTGTGCTTTTGTCTGTCGCGTTCTTTCGCTACGACCCGGTGGCGACTCTCGTGATCTTTGTCGCGCTGCAGATCGTCTTCATCCCGACGATCGGAGGGAGCATCGGCCACCGGATCGTCGGCCTGCGTGTCGCGCGACTCGCCGGGGGCTATGTCGGACTGTGGCGCCCGATCGTGCGCAGCGTGCTGCTGGCGATCGTCGTCCCCGCGGTCGTCTGGGATTCGGACCAGCGTGGCTTCCACGACAAGATCGCGGGAACGATCCTGATCCGGTCCTGATGTGTGTGCTCGCGTCTAGCGGGCGCGCTGTGACCTGACCTTGAGCGGGTCGACGCCCTTCGGGATCGGCATTGTCGCGGGAAGCGAGCTTAGGCGGTTGCTCACCGCGAGCACCTCGGCCTTGGTCAGCACGGGCTTGACCTTGGTCAGCGCGCGAGGGACCTTGTGCAGTGGCGTGGAATCGGCATCCGGGCCAACGCTCAGGGTCGTCACCGGCACGTTCGGGAACAGCTTGGCAATGCGGCGGCGCTCCTCGTCGAGCATGCGCGTCGTGCGGCTTCTCGGTCCTTCGCTGATGATGACGATTCCGCCACGGCCGACCGCACGGTAGACCGCATCCTGGGTCTTGGCGTTGACGGCAACGGGCAACTCACTTCCGCGCCATCCGCGTTTCAGCGAGCTTCGCAATACCGCGCCGACCGCACCGGCCTGCCCGGTGATCTGCGAGTACGCGGCGCGTTCGGCACGCCGGCCGAGAATGATGAGGGCGACGAGAACGCCACCGAACACTCCGGCGACGATCCAGAGCACCGTCGTGAGGACATTCCCGCTCGACAGCAGGAAGGCCGCGACCACGCCCACAAGGATCGGCACGACCAAACCGGCCCCGATGTACCAGACGGCCTTCGAGTCGTAGCGACGGGTCATTTGGAAGACCTGCCACATCTGCTTGAGGCGGCCTGGTTCTTTCGGCGCTGAAGGTTCTTTGGTGCGTGCCATGGTCTCTAGGATAGCGAGTTGCCGAGCCCGCCGATGACGCTGTTCGAGGTTTGGAGACGGCGGTTACGAGACGGCCTGCGCGAAACCGAGCGACGCATCCGCGAGGTGCCGCAGCTGCTCAGGAACTTCGCGCCCCTTGGCCTGCATCGAGCGAGCCCACAGGCGGCCGGCGCGATACGACGAACGCACGAGTGGACCGGAGAGCACGCCCAGGAAACCGATCTCCTCCGCCTCGGCGTTGATCTCGATGAACTCCTCCGGGTGCACCCACCGGTCGACCGGGAGGTGCCGTGCGGTTGGCCGCAGGTACTGGGTGATGGTGATGATGTCGGTGCCGGCGTCGTGCAGGTCGTGCAGCGCCTGAGTGACCTCGGAGCGCTCCTCACCCATTCCCAGGATGAGATTCGACTTCGTGATGAGCCCTGCGTTGCGAGCCTGTGTGATGACGTCGAGCGAGCGCTCGTAGCGGAATGCCGGGCGGATGCGCTTGAAGATTCGAGGCACCGTCTCGACGTTGTGCGCGAAGACCTCTGGCCGGGACGAAAAGACCTCACCGAGCAGATCGGGATTTCCCGAAAAATCGGTCGCGAGGATCTCCACCCCGGTACCCGGATTCTGGGCGTGGATCTGGCGCACCGTTTCGGCGTGCAACCAGGCGCCCTCGTCTGGCAGGTCATCGCGTGCAACACCGGTTACCGTCGCATAACGGAGGTTCATCTTCGTGACGGACTCTGCAACGCGGCGTGGTTCATCCATGTCGTAATCGGCCGGTTTGCCGGTGTCGATCTGGCAGAAGTCGCACCGGCGGGTACATTGGCTGCCGCCGATGAGGAAGGTCGCCTCGCGGTCTTCCCAGCACTCGAAGATGTTGGGGCAGCCGGCTTCCTGGCACACGGTGTGCAGGCTTTCGTCCTTGACGAGTTCCTGCAGCTGGCGGTACTCCGGGCCCATCTTGGCCTTGGTCTTGATCCATTCGGGCTTGCGCTCGATGGGGGTCTCCGCGTTGCGGATCTCAAGCCGCAGCATCTTGCGGCCTTCGGGTACTGCGTTCATGCTGCGAGCTCCTTTGCCTCCGTGATTCGTGCCTGGATGAGCGGGACGACGTCCTCCGGGGTGACCGTGCGGCCGAGCTCCTTGCTGATCGATGTCACGCCGGCATCACGGATGCCGCACGCCACGATCTGCTCGTACGCCTCGAAACCGTTCGAACAGTTGAGCGCGAACCCGTGCATCGTGACGCCTTCTGCCACGCGGATGCCGATGGCCGCGATCTTCGAATCGACCCCGTCGCGGCGGATCCAGACGCCGGAACGCCCTTCAACGCGACATCCGTCGACCCCGAGCGTGGCGAGCACATCGATCAGGATGCCCTCCAGCCAGCGCACATACTTGACCACGTCGATCGGGTCTGGCAGGCGGAAGATGGGGTATCCGACGAGCTGGCCAGGGCCGTGCCACGTGATCTTGCCACCGCGGTCCACGTCGATGACGGGGGTTCCATCCTGGGGCCGCTCCGAATCCTCCGTGCGTTTCCCGGCCGTAAACACGGACGGGTGCTCGAGGAGGATGACCGAGTCAGGCGCCCGCCCTGCGACAACAGCAGCATGCAAAGCACGTTGCTGGTCGAGAGCGTCTAAATACGGCACGGGGTTGGCGCTTAGCCCCGCGACGATGAAGTCGCACACGCGTTTCAGTCTAAGCGCACTGGCCTGCACTGCTCGACGTCGGCGAGGTTCTGCACGGAATACCCAGCGTGATCTCTGCCCCGAACCCACGGTGCGCACAATTGTGTGCGTGGTGAGAGGGCTCAGGGGGCGCGGCGGGGCGGGTGACGGGCGTGCGTCTCGCGCCAGTGCATATCGCGCCGATGCGTACGACGAGCGGGAGGAGACGGCCGAGTGGCGGACACTCGCGGGCTACCGCGTCGTGAGAAAACTCGGCGCCGGCGAGCGGGCGGTTGTCTTCCTCGGGCGGTCGCTGGGCGATGATGACGCGGAGCGCAGTGCGGCGCTCAAAGTATTCGGGGCAGACGTGGACAATGACGGCATTGCGACCGAGATAGCCGCACTGAGCGCCGCACGATCACCGCATGTCGAGCGCTTGATTGACGTCGCCGCGGGCACAGGGGAGCCACGATGCCTCGTGCTGGAGCGGCTCTCGGGCGGTTCGCTGGCCGCGTTCCTGCGGGAACGCACATCGGTGAGAGCGGGTGAGGCGGTGACGATCCTGGCGTCGATTGCGCGGGGGCTCGAGGACCTCCATCGGGCCGGATTCGCGCACGGTCGCGTCACCCTTGCGACAGTCATGTTCGCCGAGACCGGCCGCCCGGTGCTGATCGGCCTTGGTCATGCGGTCGCGGCGGGGGAGGCCTCCATTGCTGCGGATTACAGTCGGCTCGAGATCGTCGCCGGCGCTGTCCTGTCGCGTGTGGAGAGGGAGGGGCGCGATGAGGCTGTCGAAGCCGTGGGCGAGTGGCTCGCTGCGGTACAGGCCGGGCACATCCGGAGTCGGCAGCCGGGGGAGCTTGAGGAGCTCATCTTCCGAATCGCACAGGCCGTTCCGGTACGCCTGCGGACCCGGTCACGTGTGTCGCCTGATCGGCTCCTACCAGCACCGCCTCGTGGTTCGCAGGCCACGACGCTCGTCGATGTCGCGCACGCG
>JAUZGC010000130.1 GCA_030840105.1 Microbacteriaceae bacterium | reverse complement strand
ACTGGCCGTACGTCTTCAACCTGGCCAAGACCGACGGAAGCTCGACGGTCAAGGACACGTTCGGGGTCGCACCGCTTCCCGGCGTCACTGGCCCCGGGGCATCCAGCCTCGGCGGACACAACGCCGCAATCAGCGTCTACTCGAAGCACAAGGCGACCGCCTTCGCGTTCGTGAAATTCCTGCAGTCTGAAGAGACCCAGAAGTTCTTCGTGACGCAGGGATCGCTGGCGCCGGTTCTGGCCTCGCTGTACGACGACGCGAGCCTGAACGCGAAGCTGCCGTACCTGTCCACGCTGAAGACGTCGATCGAGAACGCGGTTCCGCGTCCCGTCTCGCCGTTCTATCCGGCCATCACCAAGGCCGTCCAGGACAACGCATACGCAGCGCTGAAGGGCGACAAGACCGTTGACCAGGCGGTGAAGGACATGGCGGCCGCCATCCAGACGGCGAGCGCCGGCTAACCAGGCGACGCAGCACCTCGGGTGGTGGAGCCCTCCAGCCCCGCCACCCGGGGTCTTGCCCCAACTTAAGGAGACACCGATGTCTGCTTCAAACGTCGTCGCACCCCCCGTTACGCCGACTCAGAAGCGCCCCGTCCGCGCAGGAATTAAGAAGGCCAGGCGTGGGCAAGCCCGCTGGGCGATCTACCTGGTCGCACCGACGATCGCCCTTCTGGCTATCGTGATCGGCTATCCCGTTGTGAGCGCGATCGTCATGTCGTTCCAGAAGGATGCCGGTCTCGACCCTGCCACCGGGCTGTTCGTCCAGGGCGGTTTCGCCGGATTCCAGAACTACGCCCACTGGCTACTGCAGCAGTGCATGAATGCAAGCGGTCAGACCATCGCCTGTCCGCCGGGCAACCTCGGCTCACAGTTCTGGAATGCCGCCTTCGTCACCTTCTTCTTTACTGCCGTGACTGTGGTCCTCGAAACCGCCCTCGGAATGTGGTTCGCGTTCATCATGAACCGCGGCTTCCATGGCCGTGGCCTGGTGCGCGCTGCCATCCTGGTTCCGTGGGCCATCCCCACCGCCGTCACTGCCAAGCTCTGGTTCTTCATCTTCTCGGTCGCCGGTGTCGCCAACGCGGTACTCAACACGCACATCCTCTGGACAAGTGACGAGTGGGCTTCCCGCTTCGCCGTCATCATCGCCGACACGTGGAAAACCACACCCTTCATGGCACTGTTGATCCTCGCCGGGCTTCAGATCATCCCGGAGGAGGTCTATGAAGCGGCGAAAGTCGACGGCGCGACGTCGTGGCAACGCTTCTGGCGGGTCACCCTGCCCCTGATCAAACCAGCGCTGCTCGTCGCCGTGCTGTTCCGCGTGCTCGACGCCCTGCGCATCTACGACCTGCCCGCCATCCTCACCCATGGAGGTGGTGGCACCGGTAACGCCACGACCACCCTCTCGATCCTGGTGGTCGACCAGATCAGACAAGGCTTCAACAGCGCCTCTGCCCTCTCGACGATCACGTTCATCATCATCTTCATCGTGGCCTTCATCTTCGTTCGGATTCTCGGCACAAACGTCGTCAGAACGCAGGAAGCCCAGCAGAAGGGAGCGAAGTAATGACTACCATCGCCGGCCGCCCACCAGCCTCCGCCCACGCGAAAGCCGTCACAGGTACGTCTAACGCCGCAGCGAAATCGAAGGCACACCGCCGCGCGCTTGGCGCAACGTGGCGTACGGCAATCAGCGCCGTCATCATCGTGCTCTGGTGCCTCTTGCCGTTCTACTGGATGGTTGTCACGTCTTTCCGCGACGTCGGCTTCACGTTCGAGACGTCGCCGCTGCCCACGCACTTCACCTGGGACAACTACATCACGGCGTTCTCGACCAAATTGGGCAACCACTTTGGCCAAGCGCTGCTGAACAGCCTCTTTATCGGCACATGCGTGACGATCATCGCCTTGCTCGTCGGAACATTTGCCGCGTATGCATTGGCCCGGCTCGACTTCCGGTTCAAGGGAATCGTGCTCGGCGTCATCCTGGGTGCGTCGATGTTCCCCGGAGTCGCGCTCATCACACCGCTGTTCCAGCTCTTCACGAACATTGGGTGGATGGGGACGTATCAAGCGTTGATCATCCCCAGCATCTCGTTCGTACTTCCGCTGACGGTGTACACCCTCACCTCATTCTTCCGTGAGATGCCATGGGATCTTGAGGAGGCTGCGCGAATCGACGGGTGCACGCAGGCGCAGGCCTTCCGCAAAATCATCATGCCGCTGGCCGCACCTGCGGTCTTCACGACGGCGATCCTGGCGTTCATCTCCTCCTGGAACGAATTCCTGATCTCCAGCCAGCTGTCGAGCGACGCTACGCAACCAGTGACAGTGGCGATCGCGAGTTTTGCCGGAAGCCAGCCGCACCAGGAGCCATACACCGCAGTCATGGCTGCCGGCACCATCGTGACTGTCCCACTGGTGATCCTGGTGCTGATCTTCCAACGCAGGATCGTTGCCGGCCTGACCGCCGGGGGCGTGAAGGGATAGCCGATGCGCTGGAACGATCCGCTCGAACTGGTCGACGTCGGAATCGGAATCATCGGCTTTTTTGCATTCGCCTTTCTCATCGTTACGATCGTCACTGAGCTCACGGGCGCCGATGCCCTCGGCTGGGCGTTGACTTTGCTTGCCTTGGTCATCATCCTCGGACTGCTGTGGAAGGCGCGGCGCCGCATCATCGCCTCCCAGCAGCCCGCGGACCCGCCAGCCGACGGCTCCTGACGACAGAGTGGTGAGCGCAGTGACGGGCATCGACGAGGTTGCGCGCGCGACGGGCGTTTCAACCGCAACAGTTTCGCGAGCTCTTCGGGGTCTTCCAAACGTGTCCGAGAAGACGCGGGCGCGAGTGCGCACCGCCGCAGATAAGCTCGGCTACGTCGCCTCGTCGAGCGCATCCGGCCTCGCGAGCGGCCGCACGCTTGCCATGGGAGTCGTCGTCCCATCGGTTAGCCGCTGGTTCTATGCGACCGTCCTCGCAGGCATCGACGCCGAGTTGCGCGCGGCACGCTACGACATGATCCTGTTCAATCTGGGCGGACCTGGTGGCGACCGCGAGCGTGTGTTCCACCGGTCGATACTGCGTAAGCGAACGGATGCATTGCTCGCGCTCTGCCTGGATTTCACCGCCGACGAGCAGGTCGAGCTTGCCTCCACCGGGCATCCCACAATTGTCGTCGGCGGGCCCGTGCATGGCTTGCGCAATGTCGGCATCGACGAACGCGGTACCGCACGACGCGCGACGGAGCACCTGATCGCGCTCGGACACCGCGAGATCGCGCACCTCGGGGGCGAGGGCGAAGAGGGACTCAGTCATCAGGTTCCGGTGGGACGCATGCACGGCTTCGAGGATGCGCTGCGCATCGCCGGGATCCCCACTCGAGGCGATTGGGTTGTCCCTGGCCGCTTCACGCTCCCCAGCGGCCGTGCCGCCATGAATGCGCTGCTCGACCGTCCTGGGCCGCGACCGACCGCGGTCTTCGCGGGATCCGACGAGATGGCCATCGGAGCAATCCTGGCCGCCCAGGATCACGGACTGACAGTGCCGGGCGACCTGTCGGTGATCGGCATCGACAATCATGACTTCGCCGAGTCATTCGGGCTCACCACGATGGCGCAGAACCCGTTCGAGCAGGGCGCGGTCGCCGCGCGTATCCTGCTCGACGAATTGGCTGGTGCGACCCCGCGGAGCCGCTCCTTGACGATGCCCGTCACTCTGGTCGAGCGCGCAAGCACCGCTCCCCCGCGTCCGTAGCTTGTGCTCCTCGAACGCCGGACTCTCAAACGCCTCAGGGCGCCGCCCCCTTGCGGGGGAGACGCCCTTGAGTAAGAACCCGGATGGGGCCCTGACTACGTGACGGTGCTGACTACTTGACGGTGACGGTGGCGCCAGCCTCTTCGAGCTGAGCCTTCGCCTTGTCAGCGGCCTCCTTGTTGACGCCTTCGAGCACGGGGCTCGGAGCGCCGTCAACGAGTGCCTTCGCCTCACCCAGGCCGAGGCTGGTGAGAGCGCGCACCTCCTTGATGACCTGGATCTTCTTGTCACCGGCCGACTCGAGAACGACGTCGAACGAGGTCTTCTCTTCGACCTCTTCGGCGGCGGCGGCGGGGCCGGCAGCGGCTGCTACGGCGACCGGAGCAGCAGCGGTGACCTCGAAGGTCTCCTCGAACGCCTTAACGAACTCGCTGAGCTCGATGAGGGTCAGTCCCTTGAACTGCTCAAGCAGTTCCTCAGTGGAAAGCTTTGCCATGATTTTCTCCTTAGATTCTTAGTTACTCACCGCGCGCTCCGGAGGCGTGCTGCGCATCCCCCGGCGACCGATTTCTCGGACTAGCTCGCGGACTCCTGCTTCTCACGCAGCGCGTCGACGGTGCGAACAGCCTTCGACAGCGGCGCGTTGAACAGATATGCGGCTCCGAACAGCGAGGCCTTGAAGGCGCCGGCCAGCTTGGCCAGCAGCACCTCACGGGACTCGAGGTCGGCGAGCTTGCCTACCTCTGCGGTGGTCAGCGGGTTACCGTCGAAGTAACCGCCCTTGACCACGAGAAGAGGGTGTGCCTTGGCGAAGGCACGCAGTGACTTTGCAACGGCGACAGGGTCACCGTGCACAAAGGCGATCGCGGACGGACCGACGAGCTCGTCGTCAAACGACGAGATGCCGGCGTTGTTTGCCGCAATCTTGGTCAGCGTGTTCTTCACCACGGCGTACGTTGCGTGCTCACTGATGGACGTGCGCAGCTCCTTGAGCTGAGCAACAGTGAGACCGCGGTACTCGGTCAGCAGAACGGCGGTCGAGCTCTGGAACAACTCCGTGAGCTCAGCAACCGAGGCTTCCTTGTTCGCCATGGCCTACTCCTACTTGTCTTTAGTCACACATCGCGGGAGCGATGCATACCTCGACCGCCCGGCACACATGAAAAAAGCTCCGGCACAGGGCACGGAGCTGGCAACGCAGAAAACTGCGGAAACATCTTCATACACCTGCGCGGGCCCTCACCTGGGTGAGCCTTCGATTGGATAACGCATTTCTGCGCGCCTCAATAACCTGCGGTCTTTGGCTTCGTACAGGCTACGGGACGCGCACCCGCATGCGCAAATCGGCGCGCGCGTCCCGTCACCGCCCCCGCGGGCGGTTCGTCTGAACTACTTCGCGACCCTGTCCCGCCACGAATACTCGGGCTCGAAGCCGAGTTCGCGGCGCGCCTTGTCGATCGAGAGCAGGGTGTCATTGACGCCCAGGTCGCCCTTCACAGGCACGTCGGGAAAGACCTCGGCGACGAGCTCGGCGTTCGGCCGTGACATGACCGTGTCAGCGGCGGCGATGATGTAGCGGTGGAAGCCCGTGGCATCCGATTCGAGCGCCTTGCGCACGGCCTGTGCACCGTCGCGTCCGTCGATGTAACCCCACAGGTTCCACTTGCGCCCACGGGCGTCGGCATCGAATGACGGGAACGCCGCGTAATCCTCGTCGTTCATCACGTTCGAGAAGCGAAGTGCGACGATCTTGAGGCTGGGGTCCCAGCGCACGAGTTCGATGGCGAGCTGCTCTTCGAGGTGCTTGACGAGCGAGTAGACGCTCTCCGGCCGCGCCGGGTATTCCTCGTCGACCGGGATGTACGGCGGCGCCACGTCGAACGGCAGGCCGAGCACGGTCTCACTCGATGCGTAGACGATGTTCTTGATTCCCGCACGTCGCGCCGCCTGGAACACGTTGAACGTCGAGTTCATGTTGTTCTGGAAGGTCGCGATGTCACTCATGATGCCCGGCGCCGGAATCGCCGCGAGGTGCACGAGTGCGTCGAATCCGTCGTGCCGGTCATTGACGCCGAAGAGCGCGTCGACGGCCTGTCCGTAGTCGGTGAAGTCGACGCGCGTGAACGTCCCCTTGTCACCCGCGACATCCAGGTTGGTAACCTCGTGCCCGGCCTCCCTGAGGCCGGATACGACCGAACGCCCCAGCTTGCCCGATCCGCCTGTGACCGCAATCTTCATTGATGGTTCCTCTCGCGTGTGTAACGTGTCATTTCCAGTCTGCCATCCCCGCCAACCGACACGGGCCGGGCAAACCGAACAGCGGATGTCGCGCCGCGGCGCCCGTTCAGAGCGGGAGCGTGACCCGAAACACCGTGTGGCCGGGCGTGCTGTCAACTGTGACGGTGCCGCCGTGCGCCTCGATCACCGCGAACACGATCGCGAGACCCAGCCCCGAGCTCCCGGTCGCACGTGCACGGGAGCTGTCCCCCCTGACGAAACGTTCGAACAGGGTCTGCTGGAGCTCGGCGGGGATACCAGCCCCGTTGTCAGTGACCGTGATGACCGCACGCTGTTCCTCGACGGCGAGCGCGGCCGTCACCTCGGTGCCTTCCGCGGTGTGCACGCGCGCGTTGGCGAGCAGGTTGGCGACCACCTGATGCAGCCGTGCGGCGTCCCCGGTCACTTCGACCGGCTCGTCTGGCAGGTCGAGCGACCAGCGGTGGTTCGGCCCGGCCGCGTGCGCATCACTCACGGCGTCGATGAGCATCATCGAGAGGTCGACCGGGTCGCGTTCGAGCGAACGGCCCTCGTCGAGACGCGCCAGGAGCAGGAGATCCTCGACGATCGACGTCATCCGGGTGGCCTCGGACTCGATGCGTCCGATCGCGTGGGTGACGTCACTGTGGAGCTCGTGCGGCCCACGCCGGGTGAGCTCGGCGTACCCGCGGATTGACGCGAGCGGCGTGCGCAACTCGTGGCTGGCATCCGCCACGAATTGACGCACCTTCTGCTCACTGGCCTGGCGCGCGGAGAGGGCGGCCCCGACATGCATGAGCATGCGGTTGAGCGCGGCACCGACCGTGCCGACCTCGGTGTGCGAATCGGTGTCGGCATCCGGAACGCGCACCGCGAGCGCAACGTCACCGCGCTCGAGCCGAAGCTCTGAGACCTGCTGTGCCGTGCTCGCAACGCGCTGGAGTGGGCGCAGCGCGAGCCGCACGATCAGGGTCGCGAGCGCCGCTGCCGCCATGAGGCCGACGATGGTCACCATCAGAATCACGAACACAATCTGGGACACTGTGGCGTTGACCGGGCTGAGCGGGAGGCCGATGGCTATCGTGCCGCCATTCGCGAGCGGCACCGCCGCAATGCGGTAATCGCCGAACCCACCGAGAGAGACGGTCCGCGGCACCCCGTCCGGCGGCAGCGCGGCTACGGCCGCGATGTTGGGCGAGATGGCCCTGGCCGTCGGTTCTGGACCAGAGCCGAGAATCTGGGCGTAGATCCCCCCGCTGTCGATGACGGCGCCAAACGTGCCGGTCGGCTGCCCTGGCGCGCTGACCACGCCAGCCACCCGGCTGTCGACGGGTTGGGAGCCGAAGATCCGGTCAGCGGTGTTCTGGCCGCGGTTGAGGGCCTCGCCAAGCTGGGTGTCCAGTTGGTTCGAGAGGTAACTGCGCAGCGCGACCGTGCTGAGAAGTCCGATCACGATG
>JAUZGC010000128.1 GCA_030840105.1 Microbacteriaceae bacterium | reverse complement strand
CGGGAGAACATTGATGAATACTCGTCCTCGAGTCGGTCGAGTTGGGGTGTGGGCAGGTAGCGGCGGCGCAATTCCAGCAGCAGCGCAAGAGACTCACGATCCGCCACACCGTCAGGGATGAGACCGGTCGTCGGCGCCAGAACACGTCGATAGTGAGCATTCGCCTGTGATTCGGTCAGCTTCAGGATCGCGATAGCAGATTCGACCACCTCGTCCTCCCTGCCACCCTCCATAATCTCCTGCGCAGTTTCGAGTAGAACTCCCGCGAGCCGTCGGCGTCCATCATGGATCGCAGGGTCGCTGCACTCGCTGGCGGCAAGTACGCTCCCGATGTATGGGCCCAGGTCGGTAACCGGCGCAATAATGGTGCAGCCCCGGGCCTGGGCACGAAGCTCATTTCCGGCACCGAGCACGGTGGCCGCGCAGCGCGATTCGGCCAGCGCCGAGGCCCGGAGAGGCGTCGAACCGAGTGCCTCAATACTGTATTCGCCCGGATGCAGACCCGCCCGTTCGAGAAGCGCGTACGCAACAAATGCGAAGCCGGAATCGGGCACATCGACACCGAGCGATCTCCCCCGCACATCATCGATGGATGTCGTCACCGGCGAAAGACAGATCGACAGACCCAAACCACGGTCGAGTGCAGCGAGGATCGCGACCGGGAGATTCCGCCCGAGTGGATTACTCGAGAGAAAACGATAGGCAAGAACATTGTCGGGGCTCGTGATGGCGAGATCAATCTCCCCGCGTTCCAGAGACCGAAATTGCGCCGGTGACGACACCACCGACTTCTCCTGCAGGTCGATCCCGGCCCGACGGAGCCGGCCAGAACGTCGCGCGACGTCCACGACGACTGATGGGGTGAATGCACCGATTCGCAACTGAATATCGACCATAAGGGCACATAATGGCACAGCTCGCAATCGTTCGCATGTGCGCGCCCCCGTGGGGCAGTGAGGGCATTCCGGCCCTTCACCAAGAAACCCCAGAACTTCCGCGGGAATTCGGGGAGGTTGGTGGATCTGAGGGGACTCGAACCCCTGACCCCCTGCATGCCATGCAGGTGCGCTACCAGCTGCGCCACAGACCCGCTTCTTCCGATCACTCGGAAGCAACTTCACTAGATTACTACATCCGGGCGGTGCCTCTAAATCGTCGGCGGGCGATCCAAAGACGGATGCCTACTCCGCGCCCTCGTGAACGGGAAGCGTGATCGGCACGACCGGGCAGTCCTTCCACAGTCGCTCGAGCGAGTAGTACATGCGGTCCTCTTCGTGGAAGACATGCACCACGAGGTCACCGAAGTCGAGCAGGATCCAGCGTCCCTCCGCCCGGCCTTCACGACGCAGCGTCTTGACGCCCGCCTCGTTGAGCTTGTCCTCGACCTCTCCCGCGATGGCCACCACGTTGCGCTCGGAGCGCCCGGTGGCCAGCAGGAAGATGTCGGCAAGCGGGAGAGGTCCGGAGACATCGAGCGCGACGAGGTCGTCGCCGCCCTTCGAATCCGCGGCTGCCGCGGCGAACTGAAGGATTTCGCGCGAACGATCCGATGCGGTCATGATGCGACCGCCGGGAAAAGTGAACCGGTGAATGAGTTGATTAGAAGACCTTAAAGACGTACCCGGCGATGAGCAGAGCAATCACGCCGAGTGCCAGCACAGCGGCTGTAATGGACAAGACAACGGGGAGACGCCCACCGCGTCTCTTGGGCGGCGTGATGACTCCACGGGTAGAGGTGTGCGTACTCACGGCTCTGCTGGCGCGGATCGGGGCGACATCCGAGGTGTTGAGCTCGTTTTCGGCCTGGTCGAACATGCGATCCATATCCGGCGAGTCGTAGCGGTCGGGGTGCTGCCCCGTCGCGCCCAGGCTGCGCGGCAGATCGATCGAGCCGGTGATGAGGATCTCGCCCGTGCTCGTGAGCGGTCCCATCGCATCCGGCGCGCTCGGAATCGATGGCAGAATCAGGGCATTCGTGGTCGTCGCTGAGCCGGATGATCCGACACTCCGCGAGATCACCTGGTCGTGCGTCTGGTTCTCGTCGTCCAATTCGCCGGCGGTGGACCAGTGGCCGACCGGAGGTTGGTATGGCTGCCTGGCCACGTCGATCTGATCCGCCGGGTCCACCGTGGTGACCTCGACGGGTGCGACGTCGATCGGCTCGACGACGATGGGCTCGACAACGATGGGCTCGACAACGGGAACGGGAGGGACCACCGACACGGGAACTGCGTCGGCAACGGGCACTGCATCCGCCACAGGCGTGTGCACGGCCGCGCTCGCGTTGGCCTCCTGGGCCTGTTGCATGGCACGGAGCTCTCGACGAGAAAGCACGCGTTCACCCTGAGCGGATGCGACGGCAGGGACATCGACCGGGGCGGGTGGCAGGACAATTGCCACTGGCGAAGTGACCGGCTCGACGACGTCGGCCGGTTGCTCTGGGCGGAACAGTTCCGCCAGATCCGGCGTCTCGGTAACGACGTCATCCGAACCGGACTCCACCGCAAGAATCGTGTCGAAGGATGCCTCGTACCTCGGCATATGCGGGCGCGACTGCTTCGCACCAGCGTCTCCGACAGGCGTAACCGCCGTCGTGCTGGTGGCATCGCCAGTTCCGGACCCGGCGCCGAATGGCGTGGTGACCGTGGGCACCTCACCGGCCGGAGTCGCCTCGACAGTTGCCGCTCGACGTGAGCGCTGCCCCGTCTCTTTGAGCGCTTCAGTGCGCTCGCTCTCTCGTGCCTGTCGCCGCGTCTTTGGCGGCTGGTCTTGCCACAAAGTCATGCCACGCTCCGATACAAGTGGTGTTTGGAGATGTACTGAACGACACCGTCTGGAACCAAATACCAGACGGGATACCCCCTGCTCACCCGGCTCCTGCAGTCAGTCGACGAGATCGCCAAGGCCGGAACCTCCAACAAGGATACGTCTTGCTGTGGTAATCCAGAAATACTCAAGTCGTGTCCCGGGCGACTCACAGCTACGAAATGAGCGAGCTTCCAGAGCTCGTTCACGTCCCGCCAGCTGATGATCTGCGCGATGGCATCCGCGCCGGTGATGAAAAAGAGTTCGGCCTCCGGCCGCGAGGCGTGGATCTCGCGGAGGGTGTCGATCGTGTACGTGGGGCCGTCGCGGTCGATGTCGACCCTGCTCACGGTGAACCGCGGATTGGATGCCGTCGCGATGACGGTCATCAAGTAGCGGTGCTCACCCGGAGTCACTCCACCTTTTTGCCACGGGTGTCCGGTCGGAACGAAGATGACTTCATCCAGCTCGAAGGACTGCGCGACCTCACTAGCGGCCACGAGGTGACCATGATGAATCGGGTCAAACGTGCCACCCATCACGCCAATGCGTGGGCGGCGTTTCTCCGGCTGACCCATGTGTCCTGGGGTTAGTGCTCGGTCGGGTGGCCGCTGCCGTGGTGGGTCGCGCCGGGCGCGCCCGCGTGATCGCCAGAGAACGGGTGAGCCTTGGGGGCGTGCCGATTTGCGACGTCACGATACGACCAGATGACGAACCCGAGGACCGCAAAGACGACGAGGAAAGTAAGTCCGAAGCCCCACGTCGGCATGATGAGCGGTGCCGGGGCCTCTGTCTGAGCCAATACTGTCGTCACAAATGACATCTGTTCTTCCTTTCGACGGCGCGAACGCCCGCCCAACAGTCTAGTGTGAGCCAACTGGACGCCCGTGAGCGGTAGACGTCCCGCAACCGGGGGTCGACAAGCGGTCACCATTGACCGCTGCCTTGTGGCTACGCGCGCACCTGCCCGGACCCGCGCACGATCCATTTCGTGCTGGTCAGTTCGGGCAGCCCCATGGGACCGCGAGCGTGCAGTTTCTGCGTTGAAATGCCAACCTCTGCACCAAAGCCGAACTCGCCACCATCCGTGAACCGGGTCGACGCGTTGACCATAACGACCGCGGAGTCCACCTCGGCGAGGAAGCGCTCGGCATTGGCGAGATCGTTCGTGATGATCGACTCGGTGTGCTTGGTCGAGTACGTACGGATGTGCGCGATTGCATCATCCAGTGAGTCGACGACGGCGACTGAAATATCCAGGCTCATGTGCTCTGTCGACCAGTCGTCTTCCGTCGCCGGAACAGCATCCGGGTAGATTGCCCTCGCACGCTCGTCGGCGTGGATGGTGACACCCGAATCCGCGAGCTGTCGGAGCACGGCGGGCAGGAGCCGCTCCGCAGCATCCGCGTGCACGAGAACGGTCTCGACGGCGTTGCAGACGCTCGGTCGCTGCACCTTGGCGTTGTGCACGATGTCGGTGGCCCAATCCTCCCTGGCGCTCGCGTCGAGCACGATGTGCACGACGCCGGCCCCCGTCTCGATGACGGGCACGAGGGATTCGGCAACGACGGCAGCTATGAGATCGGCGCTTCCCCGCGGGATGAGCACATCGACGTAGTCGCGCGCCTTCATCAGTTCTGCGGCGCCTTCACGACCGAACTCGTCGATCGTCTGCACGGCCTCGGCGGGAAGGCCGACGGATGCGATGGCATCCCTGATGACTCCGACGAGGGCACGATTGCTGTTCAGGGCGGCGCTGCCACCGCGCAGGATGACGGCATTTCCGCTCTTGATCGCAAGAGCGGCGATGTCTACGGTGACGTTCGGTCGCGCTTCATAGATCGTGCCGACGACTCCGAACGGCACACGAACCTGGCTGATCTGCAGGCCGTTCGGAAGCGAGCTTCCGCGCACGAACTGGCCGACCGGGTCGGTCAACCCAACAATATCGATGACAGACTCGGCCAGTCCGTCGAGGCGCTGCCCGGTCAGGGTCAGCCGGTCGAGGAGGCCGGTCGAGAGGCCGTTCTCACGCCCATTGGCCAGGTCGAGGGCGTTCGCATCGATGATCGCGGCCGAGTGCGCCCGAATAGCGCCCGCAACCGCCTCGAGCGCGCGGTTCTTCTGCTCCGTTTTGGCCGTGGCCAAGGCAATGGACGCGGTCTTTGCTGCCGCGAACTTCTCGGTCAGCCCGACGAGATCAAGGACGGTGGATGGCATGCAGCAAGTTTAGCCGCGGTGCCAGGCGATCGGCTGTGCTGTTGGCTTCCCTGCCTAGTCGACGACCGTGCGCACCATGGGTTCGAACCACGTTCCGACGTGTTCGCCCCGCAGCGCATCGGAGACGAGTGACGTTGCCGTCAGGATCACGGCGGTGCCCTCTTCGGCCGCCTGGCGCGCGGCAGACACTTTCGTGAGCGCTCCCCCGGTGCCCAGCCCCGAGCTCCCGGTCGATCCGATCTCCACACCCTCCAGCGCGTCATCGTACGTGACCGTGGCGATCCGCTCTGCTCCCGGATCCTGCGGGGGTTTCGTGTACAGCGCGTCGACATCCGAAAGCAGCACGAGCAGGTCGGCCCGCACGAGCATGGCGACCAGCGCGGCCAGTCGATCGTTGTCGCCGAAGCGGATCTCGTGGGTCGCGACCGTGTCGTTCTCATTGACGATCGGCAGGATGCGCAGCTCGAGCAGTCGCTCCATGGCGCGTTGCGCGTTGCTGCGGTGCGTCGGGTTCTCGAGGTCACCCGCGGTCAGCAAGACCTGGCCGGCGACGATGTCGAAGCGGTCAAGGCTGTCCTGGTAGCGGTAGATCAGTACGTTCTGGCCGACAGCGGCCGCGGCCTGCTGCGTCGCCAGATCCGTTGGCCTGCCGTCGAGTGAGAGGTATGGGATGCCTGTCGCGATCGCTCCGGACGACACCAGGATGACCTGGACACCACGACCGTGCGCCTCAGCAAGTGCCTCCACGAGATGCACGATCTGCCCGGCATTGTCCCCACTGATGGATGACGATCCCACTTTGACGACAACGCGTCGCGCCGTGGGGACCTGGCTCCGGTCGAGAATGGTCATTCCGAGTCGGTCTCCTCGTGCTCTTCCCGCCACAGCCCGGCCTCGCGCTCACGCACGAGCTCGGCGCGGGCCTCGGCCTTGGCGTCCATCCGCTCGAAGTACTCTTCGCGGCGCTGGTTGCGCGTCGGCCGATTGTTCGCATCGAGCCTGGCATCCGTGCCGCGCGGTGCTGTGAGGAGTTCGGCGGTCGAGGTGAGCGTGGGCTCCCAGTCGAATACGACACCGTTGCCGGTGCCGATGACGACGGTGGATCCCGCGACAGCGCCCGCCTTGAACAACTGGTCTTCCACACCGAGCTTGGCCAGGCGGTCGGCCAGGAACCCGACTGCCTCGTCGTTATTGAAGTCGGTCTGCGCAACCCAGCGCTCCGGCTTGGCACCGAGGATGCGATAGATATTGCCGAAGGATCCACCTTCGACGCGCACGGAGTATTCGTTCTCGTCAACGGCCTTCGGGCGCATGACGATGCGGGGCT
>JAUZGC010000125.1 GCA_030840105.1 Microbacteriaceae bacterium | reverse complement strand
TCGCGCAGGCGAGTTTCGTCTACGACCTGCCCGACGGCGTCGACACGCGGGTTGGCGAGGAGGGGCTCAGCCTTTCCGGCGGCCAGCGGCAACGCCTCGCGCTCGCGCGCGCCGTGGCCGCAAATCCCCACGTGCTCGTGCTCGACGATCCGCTCTCCGCACTTGACGTCGACACGGAGGCGCTCGTCGAGGCCGCGCTTCGCCGGGTGCTGGCGGCGACGACAGCGGTCATCGTCGCGCACCGGCCGTCGACAGTGATGCTTGCCGACCGGGTGGCCTTGCTCGAGGACGGCCGGATCACGGCCGTCGGCACGCACAGCACCCTGCTCGCGACGAGCGAGCACTACCGATTCGTCATCTCCAGCCTGGAGGATGACGAGGACCGCGAGATCCTTCAGGAGGTGACCCTGTGACCGCGACGACTGTGACCGGTGTCGAGGGCGAAGAGCGCAACGACTTCACGAAGCAGGAGAGCCGGCAGATCCGTGAGCGTTCGCTGCGCCTGCTCGGTGGGCTGCTGCATCCGCTGCGCTGGCGACTCGCGCTGACCCTGGTGGTCGTCGTGGTCAGCACCGCAGCGCAGGTCGCCGGCCCGGCGCTCATCGCGTTCGGCATCGACACGGGCCTGCCCGCGGTGCTCAAGCAGGACTGGTTCCCTCTCGCGGCGACGGGCGCCGCATACCTGGTCACGGGCATCGTCGGCGCCGTGCTGATCGCGTGGTACACGATCCTCAGTGCGCGAATCAGCCAGGCGATCCTGATCGACCTGCGCAAGCGGGTGTTCCTGCACACACAGCGGTTGAGCCTCGAGTTCCACGAGTCGTACACGTCTGGCCGCATCATCTCGCGCCAGACGAGCGACCTCGACTCGATTCGTGAACTGCTCGACTCCGGCATCAACCAGCTCGTGCAGGGCGTGCTGTACATGGTGTTCATCGCCATCGCGCTGTTCTCGCTCGACTGGGTGAGCGGCGCCGTGCTGCTCGTCTCGCTCGCGCCGCTGTTCCTGCTCACCCGGTGGTTCCAGTCGCGCTCGCAGAGACTGTTCCGGATCTCCCGCGTGGCGTCGGCGAAGCTCATCGTGCAGTTCGTCGAGACCATGACCGGCATTCGCGCGGTCAAGGCTTTCCGCAAGGAGAAGCGCAACGAGGCCGAGTTCGGTGCGCTCGTCGAGGAGTACCGGGATGTCAACAGCCGCGTCATCCAGTTGTTCGGAATATTCGACCCCGGCCTCGTCATGATCGGCAACGCGACCGTCGGCGTCGTGCTTCTCGTCGGCGGATTCCGGGTAGCGGATGGCCACCTCGCGATCGGCGTGCTGCTCGCGGCGCTCCTGTACACGCGTCGTTTCTTCGACCCGATGGAGGAGATGGCGATGTTCTACAACTCCTACCAGTCGGCCGCGGCTGCGCTCGAGAAGATCTCGGGGGTGCTCGAGGAGGAGCCGAGCGTGCCGGACCCGGCCAAGCCGATCGATCTCTGGCACTCGGCGGGGCAAGTGACGTTCGACGACGTACAGTTCGCGTACACGCGGGACCGGGTCATCCTGCCCAACTTCAGCCTGGAGATCCCCGCTGGGCAGACGATCGCACTTGTCGGCTCGACGGGCGCCGGCAAGTCGACACTCGCCAAGCTGATCTCACGGTTCTATGACCCGACCCTCGGTGCGGTCATGCTCGACGGTGTGGACCTGCGCTCGCTGCACCCGAACGATCTCCGCCGCGCGATCGTCATGGTCACGCAGGAGGCGTACCTCTTCAGCGGGACGGTTGCCGACAACATCGCACTCGGCAAGCCGGATGCGACGCGCGAGGAGATCATGGCAGCGGCACGTGCGGTGGGTGCGCACGAGTTCATCCAGGCGCTGCCGAACGGATACGACACGGATGTGAACAAGCGAGGCGGGCGGGTTTCGGCCGGCCAGCGACAACTCGTCTCGTTCGCGCGCGCGTTCCTCGCGAGCCCGTCGGTGCTCATCCTCGATGAGGCGACGAGCTCGCTCGACATCCCCAGCGAGCGGCTCGTGCAGGAGGCCCTGCAGACGCTGCTCGCCGACCGTACAGCCGTCATCATCGCGCACCGGCTGTCGACGGTCGCGATCGCCGACCGGGTGCTCGTCATGGAACACGGCCGGATCGTCGAGGACGGATCGCCGGAGGACCTCATCGCCGGGACGGGCCGCTTCTCGCAGCTGCACGCCGCGTGGCGCGATTCGCTCGTCTAGCCAGTGCTGGTTGAGTAGCACGATCGCGCTACTCAGCCAGCACCAGGCGTCATGGTCGCCAGCGCGCCAGGCGCAGGTTCACTCGGTAGCCGGCATCCGTCTTCAGAAGCGGGGTGGACTCCGCCATGTAGTGCTCGAACGCTGCCTGCTCGTGCCCGGACGGCGGATGCCCGCTCGCCCGGATGACACGCCACCACGGCACATCCGCTCCGTTGTACGCCATCACCTGCCCAACGACGCGGGCTGCCCGCGATCCGAGCGTCGCGGCGATGTCGCCGTACGTCATGACATGCGCGGGTGGGATCGCCTCGACCACCTCGAGTACGCGCTCCACGAAGGAGTCATTGAGCCCGACGGCGGAAGCGCTCACGCGAACCGCTTAGAGGTCGAGGGCGCCGATGGTCTCGCCGTACTGGGTCTCGCCGACCGGGCTGAAACCGGTCCGCAGGAAGAAGGCCTCCGGCCCGAGCTCGCCCGGCTCCCAGATGACGTAGATGCGGGTGAGGCCGCGGGACCGCGCCTCGTCGGCGAGCGACTTCACCGCGAAGGTGCCGATTCCGCGGCCCTGGTCGTTGGCGTCGACATTGATGCGCCACAGGATGGCGCGAAACTCCTCGTGCTCGGCCTCCGGGTCGAAGTTGCCCATGATGAATCCGACGACCTCGTCGCCGTCGATCACCACGCGCTGCCACGCCGTGGCCGGGTTGTTTACGGCAGCGGCTGCCGAGTACGAGACGGGGGCGATGTATTGCTCCTGGCCCGGCTTGAGCGTGAGCGTATTGGCCGCCACGATGTTCGAAGCGTTCAGTTCTTCCAGTCTCAACTCAGCCATGGGATCAGGGTAACCCGCGGGAGTCATCCGCGGATAGTCGGCTGTGCGGTCACGGGGCGGATCCATGCCGACCGCATGGCCCGGTCATAGGGGTTCGCGGGTAATTTATCTCGACGTCAAGATAGTTGCCCGGCTCAGGTAAGCTGTTCGTGGCTATTTCGCGGCACGAATTGAGGAGATCCATTGGCAAAGATCAAGGTTGAAGGCACCGTCGTCGAACTCGATGGCGACGAGATGACGCGCATCATCTGGCAGAACATCAAGGATTCACTGATCCACCCGTATCTCGATGTCGACCTCGAGTATTACGACCTCGGGATCGAGAAGCGCGATGAGACCGACGACCAGATCACGATCGACGCGGCGCACGCCATCCAGAAGCACGGCGTCGGCGTCAAGTGCGCGACCATCACTCCGGACGAGGCACGCGTCGAGGAGTTCGGCCTCAAGAAGATGTGGCGGAGCCCGAATGGCACGATCCGCAACATCCTCGGTGGAACGATCTTCCGCGAGCCCATCATCATCTCGAACATCCCGCGTCTTGTGCCCGGCTGGAACAAGCCGATCATCGTCGGTCGTCACGCATTCGGCGACCAGTACCGCGCCACCGACTTCGTCTTCGACCGTCCCGGTACGCTGACGATCACGTTCCAGCCCACCGATGGCAGCGAAGCACAGTCGTTCAACGTCTTCGACGCGCCAGGCGGCGGTGTCGCGATGGCCATGTACAACCTGGATGACTCCATCCGCGACTTCGCTCGCGCTTCGCTCAGCTACGGACTCGACCGCAACTACCCGGTTTACCTCTCGACCAAGAACACGATCCTCAAGGCGTACGACGGCCGGTTCAAGGACCTCTTCGCTGAGGTGTTCGAGGCCGAGTTCAAGGATCGCTTCGAGGCGGCAGGCCTCACCTACGAGCACCGTCTGATCGACGACATGGTGGCCGCCAGCCTCAAGTGGGAGGGCGGATACGTCTGGGCGTGCAAGAACTATGACGGCGACGTGCAGTCCGACACCGTGGCCCAGGGCTTCGGCTCGCTCGGCCTGATGACCTCGGTGCTGACCACGCCGGATGGGAAGATCGTCGAGGCCGAAGCGGCGCACGGCACGGTGACCCGCCACTACCGCCAGCACCAGGCAGGCAAGCCGACGTCGACCAACCCGATCGCCTCGATCTATGCCTGGACGCGCGGCCTCGCGCACCGCGGCAAGCTCGACGGCAACCAGGAGCTCATCGACTTCACGCACACGCTTGAAGATGTCGTGGTCAAGACCGTCGAGTCCGGCAAGATGACCAAGGACCTCGCGCTCCTCGTCGGCCCTGACCAGCCGTTCCAGACGACCGAGGAGTTCCTCGCGACCCTGGCCGAGAACCTGCAGGCTCGCCTGGCCTAGTTCCTGCCCGCCTCCGCGAGTCGCGCACCGCAGTCACGCGAGTCGCGCCACCGCACGCACTCGAGTCGAGTCAAAGTCCCCTTCCGGGTATCCCGGGAGGGGACTTTTGCGCGACTCGAGTTGCTTTGCGGAGCGTGATGAAATGTAACGAATATGTTAAGCATCCTAACGAACGTTGCTTTTGGATTTATTCGTAAGCTTTACTAACAAACATGCATGTGGAAGGAAACTCTCAGGTTCGGGAGAACAACCCCGGACCGCTGACGTTTGTCGCCGGGGGTGCACTGCGCCCGACAAGCAAGGTTCTTCCCGAGCACGCCCGACGTCACAATCGGAGTCTCGTTCTCCAGACGCTGTACCGTGCCGGCCAGCAGAGTCGCGCCGACGTCGCGCGCAGCACCGGCCTGACCCGGGTCACCGTCTCTGACCTCGTCGCTGAGCTCATGGCCGAGGGCCTGGTGATCGAGACCGGTCAGCGGGAGGGCGTGCGGCCGGGCAAGCCCGCAACGCTCCTTGACATCGATCGCACCATCTTCCAGATCATCGGCATCGACCTCAGCGACTACTCGATCTTCCGTGGAGCCGTGCTCGATCTCGACGGCCAGATCCTGAGCCGAGCCGAGATCCCGCTCGCCGACCGCACGGGTGCGGATGCGGTGTCCCTCGTGTTCGCGCTCGCGGAGAAGCTCATCGGGCAGGCGACCGCCCCCATTCTCGGCATCGGTGTCGGCTCGCCGGGTGTCGTCGATCTCGGCGGCGTCGTGCTCAGCGCCCCTAACCTCGGCTGGAAGGATGTGGCGCTGCAGGCAACCCTTGCCGCCCGCTTCCCCGTTCCGGTCGTTGTAGCCAACGACGCCAACGCCGCCGTCCTCGCAGAACACAGCTTCGGTGGCGCGGAGAGCGACATGATGCTCATCAAGATCGGGCACGGTGTCGGCGCCGGCCTGCTGCTGGGCGGCTCGCCACTCTTCGGCAGCCGCTTCGCCGCTGGTGAGATCGGCCACGTCGTTGTTGGCACGGATGGCGGCGACGAGTGCGCGTGCGGCAAGCGAGGCTGCCTTGAGACCTGGCTGGCGACGCCGCGGCTGGACGCCAAGCTCGCGGCGGCAGCCTCATCCGCCGAACGAGAAGAAACACTTCGGGAGGCCGGCAACCGTCTCGGCATTGCGCTCGCACCAGTGGTTGGCGCGCTCAATCTCGCCGAGGTCGTGCTCAGCGGCCCGACCAACCTGTTAGATGGTCCCCTTGCACTCGCGACCATCGAAACGCTCCGCAGTCGAACGATGGCCGAGTTCCACGGCGATCTGACGCTGCGGATGACCACCCTCGGGGAGGACATCGTCATGCGCGGCGCAGCCGTCATGGTCCTCTCCGGACAACTCGGGGTCTCATAGTCACACCTCACCCCGTTTCCCAAGGCGGTGTGCTCCTTGCGCATCGTTCAGCCCTTGAAAGGAAAAACACCATGAAGAGAAAGCTCGCAAGCGTCACGGCTGTCGCACTCGCGTCGGCCCTCGCTCTGGCCGGGTGTAGTGGCACCAGTACCGACACCGGCAGCGGCGCCAGCACCGATGGCAAAGGCAAGACGATCACGCTCTGGCTGGTCGGATCGGACACTCCGGATACCCTGCGCACCTACCTGAAGGATGAGTTCAAGAAGGAGACCGGCGGCACGCTGGACATCCAGCAGCAGGACTGGGGGAACATCGTCACCAAGCTGACGACGGCGCTGCCAGACCCGAACAACACTCCGGATGTCACGGAGATGGGTAACACGCAGTCGCCGACGTTCACCAACGTTGGCGCCTTCCTCGACATCACCGACCTGTACAGCAGCCTCGGCGGCAGCGACCTCCTTCAGTCGTTCGTCGACGCAGGCAAGGTGGGCGACAAGAACTACACGTTGCCGTACTACTTCGGGTCGCGCTACGTGTTCATGCGCAAGGACATCTGGTCGCAGGCCGGCGTTGCGGTGCCGACCACTCTCACCGAGTTCAACAGCGCGGTCGCCACGATCGCGCAGAAGAATCCGGCTGGCATCTCGAATTTCTCCGGCTTCTACCTCGGTGGCCAGGACTGGCGCGATGGCATCTCGTGGATCTTCGCCAACGGCGGAGACATTGCCAAGCAGCAGAACGGCAAGTGGGTCGGGTCTCTCGAGGACGCCGGCTCGCTGAAGGGTCTTGAGCAGCTGCAGGCGATCTACAAGTCGGCATCCAGCGCTCCGAACGATGCCAAGGACAGCAACCAGTACATCTACCTGAACGACGATGATGCGATCCCCGGAGCGACGACCGCGGATGCATCCACGCCGGTCTCCCTCTCGGCCGCCACCATCATGGCTCCGGGCTGGGCGCACTGGTCGATCGGGACCAAGGGCACCGCGGATGGCAAGGTCACCCGCACCTGGGACGACAAGACGTTCGGCGTCTTCGCCCTGCCGGGTAACGACGGCAAGCCGGCTCCCGTCTTCGCCGGAGGATCCAACATCGGTATCTCCGCGAAGAGCAAGAACCCGGGCCTGTCCAAGACCCTCCTGAAGATCATCTTCTCGAAGACCTACCAGGAGATGCTCGGCAAGGCCGGCCTCGGACCGGCCAACTCGAAGTACACCTCCTCGCTCGGCACCGACGAGTTCGCGAAGGCGCTCATTGAGTCCGCCTCGAACTCCAAGTTGACCCCTGCCGCTCCCGGCTGGGCTTCGGTCGAGTCCTCGGGCGTGCTCGAGGAGTTCTTCAGCAAGATCAAGGATGCGACGGACCTCAAGGCACTCGCCAAGGAGTACGACGCCAAGCTCACCCCACTGTTGAACGCGAAGTAGCTCTTCTTCGCCAGAGGGGCGCAAGGATCATTTCTTGCGCCCCTCGTCCCACGATTACCACTATTCGAAGGGGGGAGACGTGACCGCACAAGCGACCGAGACCCGTACGCACACACTGCCGGATCTCATCGAACCAGTGCGCCGCCGCCGCAGGAGGCTCACGCCGTACTACCTGTTGATTCCCTCAGCAGTCATCCTGGTCATCGCGATGGGGTACCCCCTCGTCTGGCAGCTCGTGACGTCGATGCAGCAGTTCGGGCTGTCGCAGCAGTTTGGACAACCGGCGCCGTTTGTCTGGTTCGCCAACTACGTGAAGCTCGCGGCCGATCCATACATGTGGACGGTGATTGGCCGCTCGATCCTCTTCTGCTTCGTCACGGCCGCCGCGACGATGGTGGTCGGGATCCTCGTCGCACTGTTGATGAACGCGGTCAATCGCTCGGTCAAAATCGTCATCCAGATCGCGATGATGCTCGCCTGGGCGATGCCGGTCGTCGCGGCGATGACCGTCTGGAACTGGCTCTTCGACTGGCGGCGCGGCGTCGTCAACTGGGTTCTCACCACGCTCGGGCTTCCCTTCCAGGACCACAACTGGCTGGCGAACCCGCTCTCGTTCTACTTCGTCGCGATGATCATCGTGGTCTGGATGAGCGTGCCGTTCGTCGCGTTCTCCGTGTTCGCCGGCCTGACCCAGGTCTCCGATGAGGTGCTCGAGGCGGCACAGATGGACGGCGCGAGCCCCAGGCAGCGCTTCTGGAACATCATCGTCCCGATCATTCGCCCGGTGCTCGCCATCGTGTTGCTGTTGCAGGTCATTTGGGATCTGCGGGTCTTCACCCAGATCAAGCTGCTGCAGGATGCCGGCTCGATCGCGAGCCAAACCAACCTTCTCGGGACCTACATCTACCAGCTCGGTACCGGCTCGAGCGACTTCGGAACAGCATCAGCCGTTTCGATCTTCGTGCTCGTACTGACGGTCGCCATCAGCGCGTTCTACGTGCGCAGCATGCTTAAGGAGGATGCGTAAGTGACTACGAATCGCGTCGCGGAAGAGACGACCACCGCGCAGTATCGACCTCGCGGTCGAGCGAACCGGGTTCTGCTCAGCGCGGTCGGAATCCTGCTCGCGGTGGTCTGGATCTTCCCGGTCTACTGGATGATCAACTCGGCCATGCTGCCCAACGTCGTCCTGCAGTCCAGGACCCCGACCTTCGCCCCATTCGGCGGCTCTTTCGACAACTTTGCGAGCGTCATCCAGGGCGGCACGTTCCTGCCAGCTCTGGGAATGAGCGTGGTGATCGCCATCATCGTGGTCGGCTGCTGCTTGCTGTTTGCCTTCCTCGCCGCGCTTGCGATCAGCCGCTTCCGGTTCCGCGGTCGGAAGGCCTTCGTGCTGGCGATTCTTTTCATCCAGATGCTGCCGGCCGAGGGCCTCTTCATCGCCCAGTACAAGCTCATGTCCAGTGTGCACCTGCTGAACACCGTGCTCGGCGTGAGCATCATCTACATCGCCGCCGTCGTCCCGTTCACGATCTGGATGCTCCGCGGCTTCGTCGCCGGCATCCCGGCCGACCTCGAGGAGGCCGCCATGGTTGACGGCCTGAGCCGCACCCAGGCGTTCATGCGCATCACGTTCCCGCTGCTCGCACCCGGCCTCGTCGCATCCGGTGTCTACGCCTTCCTTCAGGCCTGGAACGAATTCACTGTCGCGCTCGTCGTGCTGCAGGACAACGCAGACCAGACGCTTCCGCTCTGGCTTCGCGGGTTCATCCAGGCCAGCGCGAGCAGGGCCATCGACTGGGGTCAGGTGATGGCCGCGTCGACCCTTGTCGCCGTGCCCGTGATCATCTTCTTCCTGTTCGTGCAGGGCCGGATGACGAGCGGTCTCGTCAGTGGGGCGGTCAAGGGATGACCCCGCCACGGTCGATCCGGCGCGATGCCGCCGGCGTTCTCCTGCCCGGCTTCGTCGGCACGACCCTGCCGGAGTGGCTCGCGGCCAGGCTCAGGGACGGGCTGGCCGGTGTGTGCATCTTTGCCATCAACATCGTCTCCATTGCCCAGCTCCGAGAGCTGACCGACGAGATCCGGCGAGCCAACCCGCGCGCTCTCATTGCCATCGACGAAGAGGGCGGTGACGTTACCCGGCTCTATCAGGCCATCGGCTCGCCGTATCCCGGCAACGCGCTGCTTGGCCGGATCGACGATCCCGATTTCACCGAGCAGGTCGGCCGGAGAATCGGCTGGCAGCTCCGTCTGGCCGGGTGCAATCTCAACTTCGCTCCGGATGTCGACATCAACTCGAACTCGAGCAATCCGGTGATCGGCGTGCGCAGCTTCGGTGCCACGCCCGAGCTCGTCGCCAGGCACACCTCGGCCTGGATCCGCGGACTCGAGGCCACCGGCGTTGCCGCGAGCGCCAAGCACTTTCCGGGTCATGGCGACACGGCGCAGGATTCGCATCTTGCGCTCCCGGTCGTCGACGTCGCCGTCGAGGCGCTGCAGGACCGCGAGCTGGTGCCCTTCCGAGCGGCCGTGGCTGCCGGGTCGCGCACCATCATGACCTCGCACATCATGTTGCCCCAGCTTGACGCGGCCAACCCCGCGACCTTCTCGCGGACCATCCTGCGGGGCCTGTTGCGCGAAGAACTCGGGTTTGACGGCGTCATCGTGACCGACGCACTCGACATGAAGGGCGCGAGCGGCGTTGTGGGAATCCCCGAGGCGGCTGTGCTCGCGATCACCGCGGGCTGCGATCTCCTGTGCATCGGCACGGAGAACACGGATGAGCAGCTGGGTCAGATCGAGGCGGCGCTCGTCGCTGCGGTCGCGTCCGGTCGGCTCGATGACACCCGCCTGACCGAGGCCGCTGGCCGCAACGAAGCCCTCGGGCGGCAGCTGGTCGGCGCAAGCGCGGGGATTCCCATTCCGGACGACCTGACGGTCGACGGCGAGCCGGAGTTCGATCTCGCACGCACCGCGGCGGCCTTCGACGTCCGCACAACGCGGGCAGTATCGGAGGATCGCGTGCTCGTGTCCATCGAGACCATCGCGAATATTGCGGTGGGCGACGCCCCGTGGGGCCCGGGCGCCGCCGGAGCCGACACCCTGCGAGTGTCAGAGGGCGAAACCGTGACCGTGCCTTTCGGCTCGCAACCCGTGATCCTCGGCAAGGACAACCACCGGCACGCCTGGGTGCGCGACCTCATCGATGACCTGCGCGCGCAGCATCCGACCGCCATCGTCGTCGACATGGGCTGGCCTGGCGACGACCGCAGCTACGCCGACGTGGCCACCTTCGGTGCGTCACGCCACGCCGGGCGCGCCCTGCTGGCCTGGCTCGAGCGGGAGGCGGCAAAGCAGGATCTGCTGGCCAGAACGGACTCGCGCTAGCCGACCATCCGGTGGCCGTTGGCCCACACCGTGTGCACGTTCCACTCGTGGTCGAGCAGCACCGCATCCGCAGCAAAGCCGGCACGGATGCGGCCGAGTTCATGGTGGAGCCCCAGTGCGCGGGCTGGCGTTGCCGTGAGCGCCTCGACCGCCACGCGTGGATCAAGATGCGCTTCGGTGATGGCCACACGGAGTGCACCATCCTGGGTGAGCGTCGAGCCCGCCATCGTCGGCGTTCCCGAAAGCACCGCGCGGCCCTCCGTGACGGTGACATTCATGCCGGCGACGTGGTAATAGCCGTCGTGGGAGCCGGCGGCGGCAATGGCATCCGTGACCACCGCGACGCGGCCGGGCGCGGCGGCGAACACCATGCGGGCGACCTCCGGATACACGTGCAGGCCGTCGAGGATCAACTCGATAGTCACGCGTTCGTCTTCGAAAGCGGCCACGACGGGTCCCGGTTTGCGGTGGTGGATGCCGACCATCGCGTTGAACGCATGGGTGAGGATGCGCGCACCCAGGTCGAACGCGCGCTTGGTCTGGTCGTAGTCGGCCAGGGTATGCCCGATGGACACGATGACGCCGGCCTCGACGAGGACGCCGATCGCTTCGAACGCGTTCGGCAGTTCTGGAGCGATCGTCATCTGCCGCAGGGTGCCGCGTGCCGCGCCGATGAGCTCCTCGAGCATCTCGGGCCCTGGGTCGGTCAGGAAGGCCGGATTCTGCGACCCGCCACGCTTTTCGACGGCCAGGAACGGACCTTCCAGATGCGACCCCAGCACGAGGGGATCAAGCTCGGACAGGTCGGCGATGGTGGCGAGGCTCTCGCGGAGGTCGTCGAGCGGGTTGGCGACGAGGCTGATGAGGGAGCGCGTCGTGCCGTGCGCACGGTGCGTGGCAAGCGCATCCAGAATCTCTTCCGGCCCGTCGTCGAACGAGTGGCCGCCGCCGCCGTGGCAGTGCAGGTCGATGAATCCGGGGGTCAGCCAGTGGCCGCCCGCGTCCACGATCTCGCGGCCGTCGCTGTGTGCGTGCCAGCCTGCGCCGTCGCCGACCGCCGTGATGCGAGTGCCGTCCGTCGCGAGCCAGAAGTTGTCGATGAGGCCGTCGGCATCCAGTTTTCGAGCGCTGTGGATGACCAGACTGGATGCATCGACACCGGTCACGCAAACTCCTTACGGCCGTTGAGAACGCCACTGACGACCGCGATCACGGCGAAGATGCCGGCCACGATCGGTAGCCCGAGGTCCCACCACGCGAGGGCCGCGGCCGCCATGACCACGATCTCGACGAGCGCGCGACCGAACGCGTCGATCGTGAATACCGCCTTGGGTGACCGGAACAGCGCCCAAAGCACGATGGCGATGGCCGGTGCCGCAAGACCGACGACGATGTTCCACGGCATGGCCCAGGCTGCGAAGCCCCAGAAACCGAGCGAAAAGATGGCGAAGAGTTCAAGGAGGAACCTCACCACGTCGTTGGGTCCAACCCTGAAATCCGGGCGTACGTCAGTCACGCGCTCAGTCTACGACCGTGGCTAACGGAAAATGATGGTCCGCGCGCCGTCGAGCAGCACGCGGTCTTCCGCGAACCATTTGACGGCTTGCGTGAGGGTGCGGCTCTCCTCGTCCTGCCCGATCGCCACGAGCTCGGCCGGGTTTCGAGAGTGGTCGACGCGCACGACGTTCTGCTCGATGATCGGGCCTTCGTCGAGGTCGCTGGTGACGAAGTGCGCGGTGGCACCGATGAGCTTCACGCCACGTGCGTGCGCCTGTTTGTACGGGTTTGCCCCTTTGAACCCGGGCAGGAAGGAGTGGTGGATGTTGATCGCACGGCCCTCAAGCCGTGCACACAGCTCGGGGGAAAGGATCTGCATGTAGCGCGCGAGCACGACGAGCTCGATCGTGTGCTCCTCGATCGCCTCGATGACGCGCGCTTCGAGTGCCTGCTTGCTGGCGGCATCCGACACCGGAAGGGATTCGAACGGCACCCCGTAGAAGCCGGCCAGGTCGCGCAACGTGCCGTGGTTGGAGAGCACAAGCGGGATATCCACCGGGAGCTGGCCGGCGCGCTGTCGGAAGAGCAGGTCGTTGAGGCAATGCGCGGCAGTGGATGCCAGCACAAGGGTGCGCAGCGGGCGACCGACCACGTCGAGTCGCCAGGTCATCCCGTACGTCTCGGTCACAGGGGCGAGTGCGGCCTCGAACTCATCGCGCGCCGCCGCGGACTCGACCTGGAGGCGCATGAAGAAACGCCCGGTGTCCGCACTCGAGAACTGCTGGCTCTCGGTGATGTTGCCGCGAGCGGCAACGATCGCGCCGCTGATGGCGTGCACGATCCCGGGCCGATCCGCACAGATGAGCGTGACAACCCAGTGGGTCAGGTGAGCGGATGTCGCTGGCACGGGAGAACTCATCCGCCCAGCGTATCGAGATGCTCTTGCATTTTTGCGTTGCGGGGTCCTTACTGGTGAAAAGGAACCCGGGCCAGCCGGCGGTTTGCCGCAGCGGCACGTGTACTCCCGCCACACACGGCCAGCGCACTGGGCCGAGGACTGAAATGGCAAGCGGGCTCCGACAAGTGACTATTGGAGGACGACCAATGTTCGCACGAGTCAGCACCTATAAAACCGGCCCCGAAACCATTTCGGATGCCCCGACGCAGGAAATTCTCAAGCGAGTCCTTGAAAATCCCGGATGCCGTGGGGTCTATTTCCTGAACGGAACGGAATCCGACAAGGCCCTCTCCATTACCCTGTGGGACACCGAGGAAGCACTTACTGCGAGCCAACAGGCCGCGAACGTCATCCGCGCCGATACCAGCAGGGAGCAGAACATCGAGATCCTTGAGGTGGAGGAATTCGAAGTCACGGCCAGCAGCCTCAAAGACTGAACATCCGTCTTCGGCCGGAAATGTCATGTGCCGGGAGGCTGGTATCTGATCTGCTCGGCTTTCCGCAGGGCTTCCATCGTTTCGTCGACGGTCAGGAGCACCGTCGTCTCCAGTGAGCTCAATGCGCCGCCTCCGCTGATCGCCAGAGCAACCCCGGCCATGGACACGTTGTCTGGAGCTTCCCATAAGTTATAGCCGTCGTGGGCGCCGAAGGCGTACCAGAACCCATGGAGTTTCCCACCGACGGATTCGATGTATGCCTGGGCGGCCTTCCTGCGGTCCTCTGGGTTGCTGATCAGCCTCGCCCAGGTCTCCGGTGTGTAGCTGAACTTCGATAGATAGAGCGGCATCGTCTCGTCCTTTCGTTCGCTATCGGAACTGCGGATTCACCAAGAATGACAGCCTGCTGATCGGTCGGCAATGGCCATGAAAACACCGCCATTCGCACCTGCGAGTCGCAACTTGACAGCGGCGCGGCCCAGGAATACATTGCGGTTACACAGGTTGTGATCAGGTCTGAACAGGTTCACCATTGCGGAGGATGCCATGACCACCATCAGGGAAGACGCCCCGGACAGCGCAGGCACCGTCGTGCAGGGATTCGGTGTCGAGTTGAACGGCTTGAACACGATCCACGAGAGCGAACGCAAAGGCAAGCCGCGTGACCTGTTCTGGCCGTGGTTCGGTGCCAATGTCGCCGTGCTCGGCATCGCGTACGGTTCGTTCCTGCTGGGATTCGGTATCTCGTTCTGGCAGGCGACGATCGTGGGCCTCGTCGGCATCATCATCTCCTTCCTGCTCTGCGGCTTCATCGCGCTCGCCGGCAAGCGTGGCTCGGCGCCGACCATGGTCCTGAGCAGGGCGGCGTTCGGAGTCGACGGCAACCGCCTGCCGTCCCTGTTGTCGTGGATCCTCACCGTCGGGTGGGAGACCGTGCTCACCTCGCTCGCGGTGCTGGCCACCGCGACCGTGTTCACGCAGCTCGGCTGGGGCGGAGGGGTTGCGACCAAGGTCATCGCACTCATCGTCGTCGCCGCGCTCATCATTGTCGGCGGGGTGATCGGTTTCAACCTGATCATGCGGATGCAGATGATCATCACGATCGTGACGGCCGTGCTCACGGTCATCTACATCGTGCTGGTGCTGAACCACATCAACCTCGGCGCGGTCGCGGCGTTGCCGGCCGGTTCGACACCCCAGGTGATCGGCGGCTTCGTCTTCATGATGACCGGGTTCGGCCTCGGCTGGGTGAACGCCGCCGCCGATTACTCCCGCTACCTTCCGCGGAACAGCAGGAGCTCGGGCGTCGTGGGCTGGACGACGTTTGGATCGTCGCTCGCGCCGATCATCCTGCTCGTCTTCGGCATCCTGCTTGCCGGCTCGTCGAAGGAGCTCAACACCGCGATCGCCGCGGACCCGATCGGTGCGCTCGCGACCCTGCTTCCGACCTGGTTCCTG
>JAUZGC010000103.1 GCA_030840105.1 Microbacteriaceae bacterium | reverse complement strand
TGCGCGTGCTGTTTGGGCTCAACACCCACACGAGCCTCTGGCAGGACTACCTCACCTACTGGGGCAACCTCTTCCACGGTGATTTCGGGATCTCGTTCACGTACTTCCCCACCCCGGTGGCCGACGTCATTGCCCAGTCCCTGCCGTGGACGCTCATGCTGGTCGGCATCTCGACCATCATCGGCTTCGTGCTCGGCACGCTCGCCGGTGTCGGCCTCGGCTGGCGCCGCGGAACCTGGATGGACGGGCTGCTGCCCGTCGCCAACTTCTTCTCGGCGATTCCGTACTTCTGGCTCGGTCTCATCGCTATCGCGATTTTCGCTGTCGTCATTCCGATCTTCCCGGCGTCAGGTGGATATGACGGAGCACTGACCCCGTCGTTCTCCATGGACTTCATCGGTTCTGCGATCTATCACGCGGCGCTCCCGGCACTGACGATCGTGATCAGTTCGGTTGCCGGCTGGATTCTCAGCATGCGCAACATGATGGTGACCGTCTCCTCCGAGGATTACGTCACGGTCGCGCAGGCCAAGGGGTTGCCGGAACGCAGGGTGATGTTCGGATATGCGGCGCGCAACGCCGTGCTCCCGAGCATCTCCGGATTCGCGCTCTCGCTCGGCTTCATCGTTGGCGGCACGCTCGTAACCGAGATGGTGTTCTCGTACCCGGGCATCGGGTACGTGCTGTTCCAGGCGATCGGGTCGAAGGACTACCCGCTGATGCAGGGTGTGTTCCTCATCATCACCCTGTCCGTGCTCGTGGCGAACATGGCCGCGGACTTCGTCTACGCATTCCTCGATCCGCGCACCAGACAGGAGGGTTGAGCATGACTATTCAGGCTGATCCCGTGGCAATCGACCCCACCGTGGTCGTCTCATCGGATGTCCAGCTGACCAAGCGTGGTCGGCGTGCCAAACTCGGAATCTTCCGCAACACGAAGGCGCTCGTCGGCGTCGTGATCCTCGGGTTCTTCATCGTCCTCGCCATCATCGGGCCGTGGATCGCGCCATACGACCCGAGCAAGGTCACGCCGGAGGCGCTGCTTCCGCCGTCGCCGGCGCACTGGCTCGGCACGACGGGCACCGGGCAGGACATCCTGTCCCAACTCATCGTCGGGACGCAGGGCGTGATGGTCGTCGGGCTCCTCGCCGGAATCCTCGCGACGGTCATCTCCGTGATCGTCGGCGTGATCTCCGGCTTCATCGGCGGCACCGGCGACGAAGTGCTGTCGCTCATCTCCAATATTTTCCTGGTGATTCCTGCGCTGCCGCTCATCATCATCATCGCCGGGCTTCTGCCGTCGGCGGGCGGCATCACCATCGCTCTCGTGATCGCGCTCACCGGCTGGGCGTGGGGTGCGCGAATCCTCCGTGCCCAGACCCTCTCGTTACGCAAGCGCGACTTCGTCGAGGCCGCCAGGGCCAACGGCGAGCCGCTCTGGCGCATCGTGTTCTTCGAGATCATGCCCAACCTCACCGCGATTATCGCCTCCGGCTTCATCGGGACCGTGATCTTCGCCATCCTCAGCGAGGTGACGCTGGCCTTCATCGGTGTCACGAGCATCTCGGCCTGGAACTGGGGAACCGTCCTGTTCTGGGCGCAGAGCAGCCAGGCGCTCGTGCAGGGCGCGTGGTGGTGGTTCGTGCCGGCTGGGCTCTGCATCGCGGCCGTCGGGACATCGCTCACGCTGATCAACTTCGGCATCGACGAGTTCGTCAACCCGCGTCTGCGCAACACCGCGGCGAGTGCCGGCATCCTGCGCAAGAAGAAGATTCGCGCCCGGATCGGGTTCACGCCGGTCTACCGCGGCGAAGAGAAGGAAGGTCTCGCATGACGCTCGTCAGCCCAACCGTTCGGGCCGTCGCAACCGCGTCGGATCGCAAGCCCGTGCTGGAGATCCGTAACCTCTCCGTCGACTACGGCTACGACGACAATGCGGTGCACGCCCTCCAGGATGTGAGCCTCACCCTGCATGCCGGCGAGGTGCTCGGCCTTGCGGGGGAGAGCGGAAGCGGGAAGTCCACCCTCGCATACGCGGCGACCCGGCTTCTGCCCCCGCCCGGCGTCATCACCGGCGGCGAAGTCGTCTTCACGAGTTCGCGCGACGGACACGGTGGCGACCTGCTGAGGATGTCGGATGCCGAGCTTCGCGCCCAGCGCTGGCGAGACACCGCGATCGTGTTCCAGGGTGCGATGAACTCGCTCAACCCGGTGTACACGATCGGCAAGCAGCTCATCGACGGCATCGCGGCGCACTCGCCTCGTGGGCAGAAGGAGGCGGCCAAGCGTCGGGCGCTCGAACTGCTCGACATGGTGGGCATCCCGAAAGACCGGCTGACGAGCTACCCGCACCAGCTCTCCGGCGGAATGCGCCAGCGCGTCATGATCGCGATGGCACTCGCTCTCGAACCCGAAGTCGTGATCATGGACGAGCCGACGACCGCGCTCGATGTGGTCATGCAACGGCAGATCGTCGAACAGGTCATGTCACTCAAGAACGACCTTGGGTTTTCGGTCATCTTCATCACGCACGACGTATCCCTCCTGCTTGAGCTGGCCGACCGCATCGCCATCATGTACGCGGGCAACATCGTGGAAGACGCGAGCGCGAGCGAGGTGTATCGCCAGCCGCGACATCCGTACACCGCCGGGCTGTTGCACTCCTTTCCTCCGCTGCACGGACCGCGTCGCGAGCTACGCGGCATCCCCGGTTCACCGCCCGACCTGATGCACCTGCCAACCGGGTGCAACTTTCACCCGCGATGCCCGTTTGCGTTCGACGCATGCAAGGTGATCGATCCGGCGTTGGGGCCGACCCGGTTCGAAGCCGAGGAGCCGCACCGTTCGGTGGCATGCTTGCTGCACGATCCAGACGCCGCGCCGGGGCCAGTGCCCGTCGAACTGGGTGTGCGTAAGCCAGAAGCATCACCATCGAGTAAGGAAAGCATCACCGAATGACTGAATCAACCCATCCCGTCACCCTCTTCACCGGCCAGTGGGCTGACCTTCCGCTCGAGGATGTCGCCCGCTATGCAAGCGAATGGGGTTATGACGGGCTCGAGATCGCCTGTTCCGGGGAGCACCTCGACGTCTGGCGCGCGGCAGAGGACGACGCATACCTTCAGGGGCGGCTCGACCTGCTCGACAAGTACGGACTCAAGGTGTGGGCGATCTCGAACCACCTCAAGGGCCAGGCTGTCTGCGACGACCCGATCGACTTCCGGCACCAGGCGATCGTCGGATCGCGGGTGTGGGGCGACGGCGACGCCGAGGGTGTGCGCCAGCGTGCGGCCGAAGAGCTCAAGCTCACCGCGAAGGTCGCGCGGAAGCTCGGTGTCGACACCGTCGTTGGTTTCACCGGTTCGAAGATCTGGCCGTACGTCGCCCAGTTCCCGCCCGTGCCGGCAGCCGTCATCGACGCGGGCTACCAGGACTTCGCCGACAGGTGGAACCCGATCCTCGACGTGTTCGACGACGAAGGTGTCCGGTTCGCCCATGAGGTGCATCCGTCTGAGATCGCGTACGACTACTGGTCCAGCGTGCGCTCGCTCGAGGCGATCGGCCACCGCGAGGCGTTCGGGTTCAACTGGGACCCGAGCCACATGATGTGGCAGGACATCGACCCCGTGGGCTTCATCGTCGACTTCAAGGACCGGATCTACCACGTCGACTGCAAGGACACCCGGATGCGGCCGAAGACCGGGCGCGCAGGGGTGCTCGGGTCGCACCTGCCCTGGGGCGACCCGCGGCGCGGCTGGGACTTCGTCTCGACGGGGCATGGCGACGTGCCGTGGGAGGACTCGTTCCGGGCGTTGAACGCCATCGGTTACGACGGCCCGATCTCGATCGAATGGGAAGACGCCGGGATGGACCG
>JAUZGC010000095.1 GCA_030840105.1 Microbacteriaceae bacterium | reverse complement strand
CCGTCGCGATCAGCGAAGCACGCGTTGCACGCTCGATCACCGAGATTTCGAGGGATGCCGTCAGCCACTGGCCGAGCGGCATCCACGAGTTTGATCGTGTGCTCGGCGGTGGCATTGTGCCGGGCGCTGCCATCCTGCTGAGCGGCGAGCCGGGCGTCGGCAAGTCCACCCTTCTTCTCGAGGTCGCGTCGAAGGCCGCGGCGGCCAAGTCGCGCGTGCTCTACGTCAGCGCGGAGGAGTCGGTGAGCCAAGTCCGACTGCGCGCCGAGCGCACGGGCGCGCTGCACGACAACCTGTACCTCGCCGCGGAGACGGACCTCGCCACGATCGTCGGCCAGATCGACGCCATCGACCCGCAGCTCGTGATCGTCGACTCGGTGCAGACGGTCTCGAGCTCGGGCAGCGAGGGCCTGGCCGGCGGACCCAGCCAGGTGCGCGAGGTCGCGGCCACGCTCATCCGGGTCGCGAAGGATCGCAACCTGCCCGTGCTGCTCGTCGGCCACGTCACAAAAGACGGCTCGATCGCCGGGCCACGCCTGCTCGAACACCTTGTGGATGTCGTGTGCCAGTTCGAGGGCGACCGACAGACCGCCCTGCGCTTCGTTCGCGCTCTCAAGAACCGCTTCGGCCCCACCGACGAGGTGGGCTGCTTCGAGATGACCGGGGACGGCATCGCGGAGGTCAGCGACCCGAGCGGACTGTTCCTGAGCCGCGGCACCGAGCCCATCTCTGGAACGTGCGTGACCGTGGCGATGGAGGGTCGCCGCCCGTTACCGGTCGAGGTGCAGGCCCTCGTCGTCGGAACGAGCGCACCGAACCCCCGCCGGGTGACCAATGGCGTTGATTCGTCGCGCGTGGCCATGCTGCTCGCCGTGCTCGAGCGGCGCGCGGGCATCAAACTGGGCGATAAGGATGTCTACGTGTCGACAGTGGGCGGCGTGCGCCTGACCGAGCCGGCCGCCGATCTGGCGATCGCGCTTGCAATCGCGTCCGCCGCAAACGAAAAAGCCATCCCGCACACGCTCGCGGCGTTCGGCGAGATCAGTCTGGCCGGCGAGATCCGACCGGTGACGAGCGGCAAGCAGCGCGTTGCGGAAGCCAGCCGACTCGGGTTCAGCACGCGCATCGATGCGGGTGCGGGCAGCATCCGTGAGGCGCTCCGCCTGGGCTTTGCCGCCGCGACGAGCGAGCGCGAACGGGAGCTCGACGCAGCGTTCTAGCACGTGTGCTGGTTGAACGACCGGGGTCTCGATACGCTCGCTGCGCTCGCACTCGACCGGCACAGCTCGCGCCCGACCGGCAGGGCGCGTTAGTTGAGGGTGAACTGCTTGGTCGTCGTGGAGGCGATGCCAGCGACCGACACCTTCAGGTGGTACGACGCGCCACCGGCGGGAACCTGGCTCCGCTGCGCCGCGCAGGTCTTCGGGTCGGACCGCGTGCGGTCCCACGCGATCGGAGTCGCCGACTTGATCGTCTTACCGGGCTGGAGCAGGATCTCGGCATTCACGGGCGAGGTCTGGCAGTCGGTCGACTTCCAGTAGACCTCGGTCCCGCTGGTGATCGTGAACACCTGCTGCGCGCTGCCCGCGTTGAGCTTGCACGCCGTGGGGCCGGTGTTGGTCACCGAGAGCGACAACTGCGGGAGCTGTCCGGCCGCATAACTGCCGGCATCCGTGATCGCCTGGACGTTGACGTTGGCCGCCTTGCACGCGGCGCCGCTCGCTGTCGCTGCGGTCGTCGGAATCGTCGTGCTCTGGGGCGTTGCCGTCTTCGACGCGGATGCCGACGCGGAGGATGTGGTCGGCGCCGTGCTGCCCTTCGAGGATCCAGGGCGCAGGAAGATCAAAGCGACGATGACGATCACCGCTAGAGCGCCCAGGCCGACAATCAGTCGGCGGCGCCAGTACACCTTGCTCGGCTGGGGGCCGACAGGATGCTTGATCGTCGACATGCCCTCAGGTTAGCGGCGGATGCTGCGCTACAGCCTCTTCAGCATGCGCGTGTTGCCCAGAGTGTTCGGCTTCACGCGGGCCAGGTCGAGGAACTCGGCAACTCCCTCATCCGGCGAGCGGACCAGTTCGGCGTACACCTCGGGGTCCACGGTTTCGTCACCCATGTCGACAAAGCCGTGGCGCTCGAAGAACGGCACCTCGAAGGTCAGGCAGAACAGGCGGCTGAGCCCGAGTTCGCGGGCGTCATCCTCCAGTCGCGAGAGCAGCGCGTGGCCGACTCCCGCGCGGAGCCACTCCGGGGCGACCGCGAGGGTGCGCACCTCGGCGAGGTCCTTCCACATGACATGCAGTGCGCCGCATCCGATGAGCGTGCCGTCCTCGGTCTCGGCGACCCGGAACTCCTGCACACCCTCGTAGAAGACGACCGCGTCCTTGCCGAGCAGGATTCGTCGCTGCACCAGCGGCTCAACGAGGGCCTGGATGCTGGCTACGTCACTGGTACGCGCCCGGCGCACGGTGAAGGTCGTGGTGCTCGCGGTCATCCGTTCAGTCTATGTTTCAGCCCAACCGGGCACGAAACTGCCCAACCGGGCACGCCCGGCACGCGAAAAAGCGGGGCCGGCCCGAAGGCCGACCCCGCTCAATCCGTGGCTTGATCCGCGACTGCTAGTCCGACGCGACCGCAAGGTCAGGCGTGGCCGAGCCGGTGCCGAGGGCCGCGTTCGTGTTGATGCCGACGCCGGCGGGCAGCTCGCGCTTGCTCGTCGTGAAGATGAACTCGCCATCCTTGAAGTCGACGTGCACGTGGTCGCCCGCGTTGAGCTCGCCGTTCAGGATCCGCTCCGAGAGCCGATCCTCAACCTCGTGCTGCACAGCGCGGCGCAACGGACGGGCACCGAGAGCCGGGTCGAAGCCAACCTCGATCAGGCGCTCCTTGGCGGGAACGGTGAGTTCGACGGTCATGTCGCGATCCAGCATCCGGTCGGAGAGGCGCTTGATGAACAGATCCACGATCTGCAGCAGCTCGGCCTTCGACAGCTGCGGGAAGACGATGATGTCGTCGACACGGTTGAGGAACTCCGGCTTGAAGTTCTTCCTCAGCTCCTCCTTGACCTTGCCGCTCATCCGGTCGTAGCCGGTCTGCGTGTCGCCCTCGACCTGGAAGCCCACGGGTCCACCCGTGATGTCCTTGGTGCCGAGGTTGGTCGTCATGATGATGACCGTGTTCTTGAAGTCGACAACGCGACCCTGGCCATCCGTCAACCGGCCCTCTTCCAGGATCTGGAGCAGGGAGTTGAAGATGTCGGGGTGAGCCTTCTCGATCTCGTCGAACAGCACGACGCTGAACGGCTTGCGACGCACCTTCTCGGTGAGCTGGCCGCCCTCCTCGAATCCGACGAATCCTGGAG
>JAUZGC010000171.1 GCA_030840105.1 Microbacteriaceae bacterium | reverse complement strand
CGCTGGACCGAAAAGTCTGGCTGCCTTCCGGCGGCTCGCTCGTGATCGACCGCACCGAGGCCATGACCGTCGTCGACGTCAACACCGGCAAGTTCGTCGGTTCGGGTGGCAACCTCGAAGAGACGGTCACCAAGAACAACCTGGAGGCCGCCGAGGAGATCGTGCGCCAGCTTCGCCTGCGCGACATCGGCGGGATCATCGTCGTCGACTTCATCGACATGGTGCTCGAGACGAACCGTGATCTCGTGCTCCGGCGCCTCATCGAGTGCCTGAGCCGTGACCGGACGAAGCACCAGGTCGCAGAGGTCACCTCGCTCGGGCTCGTGCAGATGACGCGGAAGAAGGTCGGTCTCGGCCTGCTCGAGACGTTCAGCGAGCCGTGTGAAGTGTGCGCGGGTCGCGGCATCATCGTGCACCACGACCCCGTCGTGAAGCACCGCCAGTCCGCTCAGCCTCCGATAGAGCGCCGCCGCGGCAAGGGCGGTCAGTCGAACGGCAACGGCAACGGGGGAGGCGCGCCCCAGACGCCGGTGAGCGCGGCGACCCACGCCATCACGGATGACGCGAAGAACGCGCTCGCCCAGATCGCCGCGAGCACCCTCGCTGCACACGCCGCGCATCCTGAGACTGCCCACACCGGTGGGCATGAAGACTCGTCGGCCGGCGCCGGGGCGGGTCATGCCAGGAACGCCGCCGAGGCGGAGACTGCTCAAGCGAAGGCATCCCAGACGAAGGCATCCCAGACGAAGGCACCCGCGCCGATTGAGCCCGTCGAGATCCTCGACATCCCGGTAACCTCGCCCAAGTCGCGTCAGCGGGTCAAGAGCAAGGATGCCGAGCAGCTGCTCGATTCCGTGCTCGAAGCGCTGCCGCAGCCGAAGCAACCCGGTCAGGGACGCAATCGCAACCGTCGGGTGACGACGGCCGGGCTCACGGGCGTTGCCGTGACTCCGGAGGCCACGCCGAAGAACCACGCGGAGTAGCGCACGTGTCGAAGGGCCGCGGTCGACAGTATTACGGCTTGCGGTCCTTCCCGCGCACCCGCAGGCCGCTGTCGCGCAAGCGGATAACGAGTTCGCGGCCCCCGACGGCGGTCGCCCCTGCGGCGACCAGCTCGTCGTAGCGGCGTGCTGGCACGTCGTAGTGGTCCAAGTCGAAGCTGCGACGAGGAATCTCGTTGGCTTCGGCGAAGGCGTGCAGCTCGTCGAGCGACGTGTCGCTCACGAGGTGCGACCAGAGTGTGCCGTGGGCCGGCCACGCTGGCTGGTCGATCAACACCGTCATAGCTCGATTCTAGGAAGGTTGTCTGGTCCAGCCGGTTGCACCGCGAATTGACCGGGGCATGGGCATCGGCTAAAGTTGACCGTTGGTGTGTGTTGGGCTTTGCCCGCACGGTTGCCAAGGTTTTCTGAGAGAAACAGAGTGCCGCAGAAGCGTCCTCCAGCTCGCCAGTAACTTCCTGAAGAAATAGAAGGATCCGGGGTCCCCGGGCCCCCAGAGAAAAGGTACGTAAAGTGGTCTACGCAGTTGTGCGCGCCGGTGGTCGGCAAGAAAAGGTCGAGGTCGGCACCATCGTGACGATGGATCGCATCAAGGCTGAAAAGGGCGGAAACGTCGAGCTCGCTGCGGTGCTGCTTGTTGACGGTGAGAAGATCACCTCCGACGCAAAGTCGCTCGCCAAGGTGAAGGTCACCGCCGAGGTACTCGGCGACCTCCGTGGCCCCAAGATCATCATCCAGAAGTTCAAGAACAAGACCGGTTACAAGAAGCGCCAGGGCCACCGTCAGGAGCTCACGCGCGTCAAGATCACCGGCATCGCGTAGTTCGACAAGTATTCAGGCGTAGGAGAATAAGCAGATGGCACACAAAAAGGGCGCGAGCTCCACTCGCAACGGTCGTGACTCGAACGCACAGCGTCTCGGCGTGAAGCGTTTCGGCGGCCAGGTTGTCGGCGCGGGCGAGATCATCGTCCGTCAGCGCGGCACCCACTTCCACCCGGGCGTCAACGTCGGCCGCGGCGGCGACGACACGCTCTTCGCCCTCGAGGCTGGCGCGGTGGAGTTCGGCAAGAAGGGCGGCCGCAAGGTCGTCAACATCGTGGCGCAGGCGTAACACCAACGCAGCACACACCGGCTTTCGGATGGGCGAGCTTCGGCTCGCCCATCCGTGTTTCAGCCCTGTTCGATCGCGAACATGGCACGCACTACAGAAGAAATTCGTAAGACCGCACGACTTTGGAGCACAGATGGCAACGTTCGTCGATCATGTGACGTTGCACCTGCGCGCTGGTAACGGTGGCAACGGCTGCGTCTCAGTACGCCGCGAGAAGTTCAAGCCTCTCGCCGGCCCCGATGGTGGCAACGGCGGCCACGGCGGAGACATCGTTCTCGTCGCCGACCCGCAGGTCACGACCTTGCTCGGGTACCATCGCAACCCGCACCGCTCCTCCGACAACGGTGGCTTCGGCATGGGCGACCACCGCAGCGGAGCGGCCGGCGAGGAGCTCGAACTCGCTGTGCCCGTTGGCACGGTGGTCAAGGATGTCGACGGCACCGAACTCGCGGACATGGCCGAACCGGGCATCCGCTTCGTCGTTGCACCCGGTGGCCAGGGTGGCCTCGGGAACGCCGCCCTCGCGAGCACCAAGCGCAAGGCGCCTGGCTTCGCTCTGCTCGGCACGCCGGGCTGGGAGGGTGACGTCCTCCTCGAGCTCAAGACCGTTGCCGATATCGCGTTGGTTGGCTTCCCCTCTGCGGGCAAGTCGAGCCTGGTTGCGGCGATCTCCGCGGCCAAGCCCAAGATCGCCGACTATCCGTTCACGACACTGCACCCCAACCTCGGAGTCGTGCAGGCGGGCGAGACGCGCTATACGGTCGCGGACGTCCCGGGTCTCATCGAGGGCGCGAGTGAGGGCAAGGGGCTCGGCCTCGAGTTCCTCCGTCACGTCGAGCGCTGCAGCGCGCTCCTGCACGTCCTGGACTGTGCAACCCTGGAGCCCGGGCGCGACCCACTCAGCGACCTGGATGTGATCCTCGCCGAACTCGCGGCATATCCGGTCCCAGAGGGCCAGACTCCGCTGATCGAGCGCGACCAGCTGATCGCACTCAACAAGATCGACGTCCCAGACGGCAGGGAGCTGGCCGATTTCGTGCGCCCCGAGCTGGAGGCGCGCGGATACCGTGTCTTCGAGATCTCGACCGTAAGCCATGAGGGGCTTCGCCAGCTCTCCTTCGCCCTCGGCGAACTCGTCGAGGAGGCGCGACGCGACGCCATCGCGGCGCAGCAAGCCAAGCCGCGCATCGTGATACGCCCGAAAGCCGTCGACGAGAACGACTACACCGTGCGGGTCGAGGGTGGCTCCTTCGGCAACGTCTATCGCATCCTCGGCGCCAAGCC
>JAUZGC010000165.1 GCA_030840105.1 Microbacteriaceae bacterium | reverse complement strand
CGGCGAGGGGTCGATTTCCGAGGCGCGCTCACCGTCTTCTCGGCCGTCGCTTCGGGCTCATCATGCTCGGGAGGTGGGGGCGCTGAACTCACCCAGCTAACGTACCAAGATGGCCGGGATTCCGCGTGCCTAGAGGGCAAGTTCCGCCAGATCCGACCTAGGAAACCCCTGAGAGGAAGGTCACGAGTCGACAACGACATCCGCCATCGGCTGCCCCTCGAAGAGGTGGCTGGATAAGCTGATCAAGGCATAACGGAGTGTCTATACGCGTAAGCGCGAGTAAACACCTGGGCAAATATCCCCCACGGGCTATGAACAGCTGGTTCGACTCTGCGCTCGACCAAGGAGATGAAATGACGACCCAGGTAGTAATTCTGGCAGCCGGCATGGGCAGCAGGCTCGGGCGCACGCTACCCAAACCTCTCACCGAGTTGAGCGACGGCCGCACGATCATGCAGCAGCAGTTCGACAACATCCACCACGCCTTCGGCAAAGCAGCCAAGGTCACGCTCGTCGTTGGCTACAAGCTCGAGCACATCATCGAGGCGTTTCCCGACGCATCCTTCGTCTACAACGAGATGTACGACCAGACCAACACGTCCAAGAGCCTCATGCGCGCCTTGCAGGCATCCGCCCCTGGCGGCGTGCTGTGGATGAACGGCGACGTCGTCTTCGACCCGGCCGTTCTCGACCGCGCAGCTGCCATGGTGGCGCGCGACCAGAGTTTCGTCACGGTCAACACCTCGTCCGTTTCCGACGAAGAGGTCAAGTACACAACCGGCGCAGAGGGCTACATCGAGAAGCTCTCGAAGGTCGTCAAGGGCGGTCTCGGCGAAGCGGTCGGCATCAATTACATCTCCAGCACGGATAAGGCCGCTCTGCTTCGCCAGCTGCAGCGCGTCGGCGACCAGGATTACTTCGAGCGCGGCATCGAACTTGCGATCGAACAAGACCGGATGCTCGTCGAGCCGATCGACATCTCTGACCTCTACGCGGTTGAGATCGACTTCGCCGAGGATCTCGAGAGGGCAAATCTCTACGTATAGTCGAATGGTCGCTGAGGTTCTCGAGGCGACACGATCAATACGATGGGTGCCGTGAGTACATTCGCAGAAGTGCGTCCAGGCCAGCGGACGCGTTTCGCACGCTACCGCCATGCCCTGTGGCTGCTCACCAAACGGGACCTGCGCGTGCGCTACTCGACGAGCGCGCTCGGCTACGTGTGGTCGATCCTCGATCCCCTCGTGATGAGCGCGATCTACTGGTTCGTGTTCACGCAGATCTTCAAGCGCTCGGTGGGCGAGGATCCGTACATCGTCTTCCTGCTGGCGGCGCTGCTGCCGTGGATGTGGTTCAACGGAGCGATCTCCGACTCGACGCGGGCGTTCATCAGCGAAGCGAAGCTCATCCGGTCGACGACGATTCCACGCACGATCTGGGTGAATCGCCTCGTGCTGTCCAAGGGCATCGAGTTTCTCCTATCGTTGCCCGTGCTCGCCTTCTTCGCAGTTGTCAGCGGTGCCCGCCTCAACTGGGATGTCCTGTTCTTCCCACTCGCTGTGCTCATCCAGACGGTGCTGACCGTCGGCGTCGGGCTCATCGTCGCCCCGCTCGTCGTTTTCTTCAGGGATCTCGAGCGCGCCGTCAAGCTCTTCTTGCGCTTCCTCTTTTATGCCTCCCCGATCATCTACAGCGCGCGCGACCTGCCGGGCGGCTGCGAGACAGGGATCGCTGCGCGGCACTGCGCGACCGCCGTGGGCGCCCAGGCCGACACCATCTTCAGCTGGCACTTCTGGGCCGCCTTCAATCCGCTGACCGGAATCTTCAGCCTCTACCGCGCGGCGTTCTTCCCGCAGGAACTGGACTGGTTCCTGATCGGCGTCAGCGCCACCATGTCGGTGCTGCTCCTGCTCGTCGGCCTCTGGGTCTTCGCGCGCTGCGAGCGCGCGGTTCTGAAGGAGATTTGATGAACACGCCCGTCATCGCGGTGTCGGATGTCGGCATCCGCTTTCGTAGGAATCGCGGCGGCCGCCGGTCCTTCAAAGACCTTCTCGCGTCGCGCTCACGACGCAGCCGGCCGAACGAGTTCTGGGCCCTGCGCAACGTGAGCTTCGATGTGCAGCCGGGCGAGGCGATCGGCGTCGTCGGGCGCAACGGACAGGGCAAATCCACGTTGCTCAAGCTCGTCGCTGGTGTCGTGCTCCCCGACGAAGGCTCGCTCGGGGTGAGGGAAGGTGTTGCGCCACTGATTGAGATCACGGGCGGTTTCGTCGACGACTTGACCGTGCGCGACAACGTCTATCTGACGGCGGGCCTGCATGGCATGACGCGCTCACAGATTGATGAACGCTTCGACGACATCATCGGGTTCGCCGACATCGGCGACTTCATCGACACCCCGTACAAGCATCTCTCGAGCGGCATGAAGGTGCGTATCGCTTTCTCTGTCATCTCACGCCTGGAGGAGCCAATCATCCTGGTCGACGAGGTGCTGGCCGTCGGTGACCGAAGCTTCCGCGAGAAATGTTATCGGCGGATCGAGGAGATGCTTGCCGGCGGGCGCACGCTCTTCTTCGTCTCGCATAATGAAAAGGAAATGCGCCGCTTCTGCACGCGCGGCCTCTACCTCGACAAGGGCACGCTCGTGCTCGACGGTCCGATCGACAAAGTGCTCGACCTCTACAACACGGACTACGCGGACTAAGCGCACGGTCCGGGGGTTCTCCACTCCCCACCGATCCAGCGTTATCCGCCCCGGTTCGTTGGCACTCGACGACCATGCACCTCGACCAGGCATGCGCCGCTCTGGTCGACCTGGAGGAGCGGACATAGGATCAAGGCATGGCAAGGAAGACGCAGTCGATCGTGTCTACTACCGGCGGGTCACCCGCGGGCGGCGAAACCCCGCACGCCATCAACGTGACAGTCGACCGGGTCCTTGCGATCCAGCGGCCGGTGGTGCTTGCGCATCTGCGAAGCATCCGGAGGCGACATCCGCAGGCCGGCCCACAGCAGCTGATCCGCATCCTCGAGCTACGCTACCTGGCGACCGTCACGACGGGGGGCGCCGCGGTGGGGGTCGCGGCCGTGATCCCCGGCGTCGGGACGGGCATCACGCTCGCCCTCTCGGGGCTCGAGACCGCCGGGTTTCTTGAAGCCACGGCGCTCTACGCGCAGTCGCTGAGCGAGCTGCACGGCATCGCGGTGGACGACCCGGAACGTGCCCGGGCCCTCGTACTGACGATGATGCTCGGACGAGAGGGGTCTGATCTCGTGCGGCAGCTCGCGGGCCAGGTAACTGGGTCTCCCACTGATCGGCGCGCATATTGGGGCGAGATGATCACCACGAGTCTTCCCGTCGCTGTCCTCGGGCCCATCGTCGATCGGCTCAAGGGCGCGTTCTTGCGACGGTTTGCGGTAAGTGGCAGCAGCAGCATCCTCGGCAGAGCACTTCCGTTCGGTGTTGGTGCCGTGATCGGCGGGGCGGGTAACAACGTTGTCGGACGCCGCGTTGTGCAGAACTCCCGGCTCGCATTCGGCCCTGCGCCGCTCGATTTTGCGCCCGCCCTTGACCCGCGTGTGCGAACGCTTCGGGTCGGACGAGCGAGCAGCGTCGCGGGTGCCACCCTGGGGCGGGCAAAACAACTCGGCGGAGCCGCGGCCGGTGGAATCGCGAAAGCGGGCCGGACGGCGGCCGGCGGTGTCGTCAGGGTCGCCAGGCGCAAGACTGGCGGCTAGGTATTCTTCGTAGGCAACGCGGACTCTTGCTGCGCTCGTTGGCCGCGTCTGCCCTCAACCTCGTGCCTCGTCGCGCGCCCGGCAACGTCGCGCCGCGTCGCTAACTCAGGCTGGACAGCGGAATCCGGGGCGGAATGGCCGAATTCGGCGCCAATCTGCCGATCCAGCCTGAGTTAGCTACACGTGGGGCGTCGACGGGTGCAGCGCGGGGGTCTCGATACGCGCGCTGCGCGCGCTACTCGACCGACACAGGGCGCGCACTGCGCGCGCTACTCGACCGACACAGGGCGCGCGCTGCGCGCGCTACTCGACCGACACAGGACGCACGCTGCCGTCCGACACTGGGGTCGCACGCCGCACGCCCGACCACAACACAGGGCTAGACGATCGGGGGGCGACCCGCGCGTGTCATGCGCCAGACGGTGCGCCAGCGAAGCGGGCGACGCTCCCCCGGATCGACTCGCCAGCCCTCGCTCCAGCCGCCGAACCACGCCTTGAGCGCCGCAGGTCGCCGGAACCACCGCAGAATCTGGATGCCCGTCCACGACCCGACATAGATCGGCACGAGAACCGCGGGCAGGTTTCGCCTGGCCAGCCACACCCGATTCCGCGCGTTGAGCCGGTAGTAGTAGGAGTGCCGGGTCGGCTCGATGGCCGGATGATTGGCCTCGAGGTCGCCCGCGTACCAGACGCGCAAACCCTGGTCCCACACCCGCCATGCCAGTTCTATGCCTTCGTGGGCATAGAAGAACGGATCGGCCCAGCCGCCAGCCGCATCGAAGACCCGGCGCGGCAGAATGACCGCGCCCTCCCAGACCGAAAAGACATTGCTGGGGCTTGTCGCGTCGCCCTTGCGGATGCGCGGCACCCAGCGCCTCGGCGAGGTCGTCCCACTCGGATCGACGACGCGTGGCTGGATCAAACCGATTGTCGGATCCTCGGCCAGGCGAGCGCACGCCGCCGACAAAAAACCCGCCGAAGGGATGCTCGCGTCATCGTCCAGGAAGAAGACCACATCGCCCTTCACGAGCGGCACCCCGCGATTCCGGCCGGCGGGGATCCCGAGGTTCTCCGGCAGGTGCAGCGTCGCAACACCTTCAGGCAGCGGCGGCTCGGCCGTCGCCGGGTCCCAGCCGTTGCCGACGACGACGACGTCGAGCTCGACTCCGGTCTGCGCAAGCACGCTCCGGATGCCCCGCGCGAGATCATCCGGGCGCTTGCCCTGCGTGAGGACGACGACGGCGACGACCGGGAGCTTAAGAGCGGACACGCTTGGAGGCCATGATCGCAACGAAGTGGCCGATCAACGCAAGGATCGAGAGCGGGACGAGCGCAACCAGAAGGAGGCGATTGGCCAGGTCGTCGCCGATCACCAGCCCGACGAGCGCGGCCACGAAAACCAGCATGGTGAGCTCGACCGAATGGTACAGGCGGTGGAATGGCAGGAATTTCGCCGCGGCCCGGAGCCGGGCGACGAACCCATGCGTTGGTGCGGACTCGCCATGCGTGTCCGCCAGCTTGGTGAGACCCGCGTTCGCACGAGCGACGTGCACCATGTCATTGAGCGCCTTGTTCAGCACGATGACGAGCGCGAGCGTGGTGCCGAGAGTGGTCCACAGGTAGTCGGCCGGCGTGTCGAACGGGTAGGCGGCGGCACGGATGCCGAGCGCAATCGGAATCAGCGCCTCGGTCGTGTAGTGCCCGACCTTGTCCAGAAAAACGCCGGCCGGCGACGACGTACCGCGCCAGCGGGCAACCTCACCGTCGCAGCAGTCGATGAGCATCTGCAGCTGCCCGAGGATGAGCGCCAGGAGCGCCCCCCAAATCCCAGGGATCAGGAGCACAGCGGCCGTCGACCAGCCGGCGAGGATCATGAGCGCGGTCACGCCATTCGCCGAGATGTTCGTCTTGAGCAGGAGCCAGGTCAGGTACGGCGAGAGGTTGCGCAGATAGAGCGAGGCGGTCCAGTGCTCGGCGTTGCGGCGCCCGCGCACCTCGGGCGGCTGGGCGACTGCCCGCAGCTCCGCAATGGATGTCGGGCGCTTGCCGTGGGGAGGAACGCCCAGACCAGCCGAACGGTGGACCAGTGGCGGCTCGTTCGTCATTGCTACCTTCCCGTGTGTGCCGTGATGTTCCGGGTCAGAGAGAGATAGCCCAGCACGAAGCCCATCCCCCAGCAGAAATGGATGCACGGCAAGACTATGAGAAACCACAGCGCGGCGCGAAAGCCGTCGTGACGGGTCAGCGCAACCGTCGCGGCGATCACGATGACCAGATAGAACGCCGGAATCGCGAATCCCACGAGCAGCCACGGTGCCTGGCCAACGGCAAGCAGGATGAGGCCGATCACGCCGAGGATGAACCCAGCTGTCACCCCGAGGACCATCGCCGGCGGCACGAAATAGCGGATGCCGTTTGCGGCGGGGAAACGCCGCGCAAGTTCACCGCGCCAGACTCCGGTGGACACGAATTGGCGGGCCAGCCGATTGAGGCTTGGCCTCGGGCGGTACGTCACCTTGAGGCGCGGCGTGAACCAGACCGTGCCTCCCGAGGCACGCAGGCGGCGATTGAGTTCCCAATCCTGGCCGCGCTTGATGTCTTCGTCGAACAAGCCGACTTCGAGCATCCGCTCGCGCTGGAAGACTCCAAGGTAGACCGTCTCGGCGGGGCCTTCGTAGCCACCAACGTGGAGCGGCGTTCCGCCGAGCCCCACGCGGCTGCGATACGCGCGCGCGACCGCGCGCTCGAACGGCGTCGTGCCCTGCGCATCCATGAGCCCGCCGACATTGTCTGCCCCAGTCGAGAGGATTGTCTCGACGGCGATCCTCGCGTAGTCGGGCGGCAGCACCGAATGCGCATCCACACGAACGATGACGGGATAGACGGATGCCCGGATCGCGATGTTGAGACCGGCCGGTGTCGACCCGATCTCGTTCTCGACGACGCGGATTCGTGAATCCGCCGCGGACAGCTCCTCGACCAGTTCGGTCGTGCCATCGATGCTCGGACCGAGGGCCAGCGTGACCTCGAATGGACCTTCGTAGTCCTGCGCGAGCAAGCTGTCGAC
>JAUZGC010000257.1 GCA_030840105.1 Microbacteriaceae bacterium | reverse complement strand
GTTTGCAGGTCGAGGATCTCGCGAATGTTGAGGTTGAGCACATCCGTTTCAGCGAGGGTTTCATCCAGTGAGTGTTGACCAACCACTTTGCGCAGTGTCGTCTGCGCAATCTGGTCGATCGCTGCGTGCACATTCTCGATCGCAATGACCGACTTGACCGGGTCGACGATGCGGAAGTAGGCGACCGCCGACACGCCGACGCTCACATTGTCACGGGTGATGATTCCCTGCGACTGGATGGGCAAGGTCACGATCCGAAGCGAAACCAGATGGAGCCTGTCGACAACCGGGATGATGAAACGCAGGCCGGGCGATCGCGTTCTGGTCAGCCGACCGAACCGAAAAACCACACCCTTTTCGTACTGCTTCACGATTCGAATCGAATTGCCCAGCAATATGAGGGCCACGATTGCGACGATCACCGCAGTGACAATGAGAGCGATCATGAGAATCTCATCTCCTAGGCGCCCCAACTCCGTGGGCACGCCGTTCTCACTAATTCTCTCTCTGCCGATGAAATTTCGTGTGCGCTTTCATCGCATTCACGCGAAGCGCTTGAGCGCCAGCTGTGCCGCGTACCAGCCGTTCATGCCGTGAACCGCGGGGCCAGGCGGTGTGGACGCCGAGCAGAGGTAGAGGCCATCCACCGGTGTCTCCCATGGCCGCGACGACAGCGTCGGCCGACGCAGGAGCTGACTCACGGTGACCGCTCCGCCCAGGATGTCGCCACCGATGTTGTTCGGGTTGTATGCGGCGACGTCCAACGCGGTCATGCCCGCGCTGGCCAGGATCGTGTCGCGGAAGCCGGGTGCGAACCGCTCGACCTGCCTCGTGACCAGCTCGGTGGCATCCAGCGCCGAGTTCAGCGGAACGTGAATGTACGCCCAGAGCACCTGCTTGCCCGCAGGTGCCCGGGTCTCGTCGAGGATGCTGGGCTGCGTCACGAGCACGTATGGCGCGTCGGGGACACCTCCCCGAGCGACGGTATTTTCTGCATCCGCGATCTCCGCCCGGGTACCTCCGAGGTGCACGGTCGGCGCGAGCGCGACCTCGGGGTTGCTCCACGGCACCGGCCCGTCGAGCGCGAAGTCGACCTTGGCAACGCCGTTGCCGCGCGTGAACCCCAGAAGACGCCGCCGGTAGCGCTGCGGCAGGCGGTCCCCGGCAAAGGCGGCGAGGAACTCCGGCGATGTGTCGAGCAGCGTGACCCGCGCGGGCTCCACGTCGCCGGGCGAGCGTACGTCGTGATCCACCAGGATTCGCCCGCCGTGCGCGCGAAAATCGTCGGCGAGTGCGTCGGCGATGAGCTGGGACCCGCCGACCGGGAAACCCCAGCCCGCCGCGTGCGCGTGGGCACCGAGCAGGAGCCCGGCGCCCGCGGTCGCAAGCGACGGCATCCGCCCGTTCGTGTGCGCTGCCACGCCGGTGAGCATGGCGGGTGCGACATCTCCGCGGAAACGCGCTTCCCACGCGGGTGAGCCCTGCTCGAGCACCCTGCGGCCGTAGTCGAAGACCGTGAGCGGATGCCGCGGCACGCGGAGCAGCTGCGTGCCGGTGAAGTCCACCACACGCTCGATCTCGTCGACAAGGGGCCAGAAGAGGCGGCGCCAGGCCGGACCGTCGCGGCCGAGTCCGTCGACGGTTCGCTCGAGGTCGCGGTAGGCGAGACCGGCTCTTCCGCCGTCCAGCGGATGCGCGTATGAGACGTCCGGGATGATGAACGGCACGCGGTCGGTGAGGCCGAACTCGCGGAAGAACGGCGACGCCAGGGCCGTGGGGTGCACTGCAGAGCACACGTCATGCCGGAAACCGGGGAGGGTCAATTCCGCGGTTCGGAGGCCGCCACCGACCGCCGAAGCCCGCTCGACCAGCTGGACATCGAGCCCCGCACGGGCGAGCGTGACCGCAGCGGCGAGGCCGTTCGGGCCGGCGCCAACGACGACGGCGTCGATCATCGGTGATCCTGGCTTCGGCGAGTCACCGGCGGCACGAGCATGCCAACATCCTCGCGCATCCACCACACGTGGAGTTCGCGGCGCTGCGCTCGCGTGGCGAATCGGTATAGATAAATCCTCGCGCGCACCCACCGCGGCGGCGATCCGTGGAACGGGTCGAGCCGGAGGAGCTTGAGAGTCGGGACGTCGGCATCCAGCAGTCGCACCAGTAACATCTCGAACCAGCGGCTCTCCCGCGATCCGAGGGCGAGGAACCACATGAGCCAGTCCAGCCGCAGGTGATACGGCGCGAACTGGCGCGGGATGCGCCGCGGGTCCCCCGGCTTGCCCTTGAATTCGTATGGGAGCCAGATCTGGTCGTCATCCGGGGACTCGGCGGCGGTGCCCTCGATCACGATCTCGTACCGCTGCTTGGTCATGCTGCCGAATGCTCCATAGGCGTTCACGAGGTGCCAGCGATTGAAGCTCGCATTCATCAGCTGGTGCCTCGAGAGCAGGTTTCGGGCCGGCCAGTAGCTGAGGACGAGGAGGAGTACGGATGCCGCCAGCACGACGACCACGAACCAGATCGGCGGGGCGGCGTAGACCGCGCCGAGCGGCGGGAAGGTGAATATCGCCCGCCAGACGGAGTCGGAAATCGCGGAGAACGCCAGCACGATCGTGAGCACGTTGAGCCAGGCGAAGTTGCCGGTCACCACCAGCCAGAGCTGAGTGAGGATGACGATCGCCGCGGCCACGCTCGCGACGGGCTGTGGAGCGAAGAGGAAGAACGGCGCGATGAGCTGCGCGAAGTGGCTGCCGAGGACCTCGATGCGGTGGAACCACTTCGGCGCGAGGTGCGCCCACCGGCTGAGCGGATTCGGCATGGGCTGGGTCTCGTGATGGTAGTAGAGCGCCGTCAGGTTGCGCCACGACGTGTCGCCACGAATCTTGATCAGGCCGGCGCCGAACTCGAGCCGGAACACCATCCATCGAATGAGCAGGATGATGAGGAGCGGTGGTGCGACTTCGTTCGAACCCAGGAAGGCGACCGTGAAGCCGGCCT
>JAUZGC010000237.1 GCA_030840105.1 Microbacteriaceae bacterium | reverse complement strand
TGTGCGCCCGGTCGCGCGGGCGCACACGTTACGGGTGGGCGCAGACACGGCGATGCCCACGATGCGGACCCGCGTGAGGGGCTCACTGCACACCTCGCGCGCGGCATCCGCTCTGCACTGAAACATGGCAACTGGTGCCGACTGTTGATCGGCGGCCGCACACTCTGCGCATGACGGATGCCTCGCCCCAACTCACATACGTCCGCGATCTTGGCGAGCACTATGACTCCCGCCAACAGCACGCCCGAGCGGCCACCGCCGGTCGGGAGAAACGCGTTGCGCATGGCGCCTATCTGGCGGAGACTGCGTGGGCAGGGCTGGATGCTCGCCAGCGCTACCTGGTGCGCATCCGTGCCGTGGCGGAGACGCGCCGAAACAGACAGGTGCTCTCGCACTGGTCGGCCGCCGCGATTCACGGGCTCCCGTCAATTGGCGAATGGCCGTGGAAGGTGCACACGACCATCGGACCGACGTCTGGCGGCCGCTCGCGAAATGACGTCGTGAAGCATTCCCTCACGTTGGGCGACACCGACGTCGTCGAGGTCGACGGTTTGCTCCTCACCTCGGTCGCGCGCACAACGCTCGACATGGCGACGATAGGCAGCTTCGTGGATGCCGTGACCATCGTGGACGGCGCGCTCCACGTTGATCGGTTCGGGCGGCGTCCGCCGCTCACGACCAGGGAAGAACTTCGTGAACTATGGATGCGCCGGATGCCGTTTCGCGGCCACGCGCGAGCTGCGGATGTGATCGGCTTCGCCGAGACCCGGGCGGATTCGCCTCTCGAGTCGGTCAGTCGCGTCAACATGCGCCTGATCGGATGTCCGAGGCCGCTCCTGCAGAGCCGATTCTTCGACTACCAGGGATTCATCGGCGAGACCGACTTCGACTGGCCTGAATTCAGCCTGCTCGGTGAGGCGGACGGAGACGTCAAGTACCTCGATCCGGATTCCCGGCATGGGCGAACCGCGGACGAGGTCGTGCGTGACGAAAAGGTACGCGAAGACCGCTTGCGCGCTCTCCCGCGCAGCGTCACCAGATGGGGCTGGGCGATTGGCTCGAACCCTCGGGCACTGCGAAGGCACTTACTCGCCGCAGGCCTCCCCATGGGCATCCGCTGGTAGGCGGCCTCCCGCCTCACGAGCAGGCCGGCCATGGTTGCCGCCGAATTGGGCCGGCCATCCGTGTCCGCGCCCTTGTGGAACCTCTGCCCCCGGTCGCGCGGGTGCAGACGTGTCAGGTGGGCGCAGAAGGGTGGGTGGGCCGATGCGGGACCTGGCCGCAGGCGCGACGCGCGGGCGCAGACGTGTCGGGCGGGCGCAGCAGGGTGAGAAGCCAGACGAGGAGCGGGAAGGAGAGGGCCGCATGGCCGCGGGAACCGACACGCCGGAGCGCGACACGCCCGGGTTGCAGATGCCCATGGACTGTGGCAGACTCTTCTAGTTCAACATTTCGAAACGAGCGTGCTCGCGCGCTCCGCTTGGATCACTACCAGGTTGTGCATAACCGCTCGTCAATCGAGTGCTGGTTAGGCCGCGGGTAGAAGAACAAAGCTTAATCGACACCTAGAAGATATGGGCTATCCATGTCCTCTGCTCGGCGACACGCTCGAGCGCGGGAGTTGATCTCCCGAGCAGCTAACCAACCGGAAGGTTCTGCGCGGCCCGGGGGAAATTGACAGAAGAACAGTGGTGCTTGCAGCAGTAGTCACCCAGCGTTTTCGTACGCAACCGCGTCCAATGCGACCAACCGGTCGTAAGACGCCTTGAAAGAGAGTGAGTCAGACATGGCGGGACAGAAGATCCGCATTCGACTTAAGTCGTATGACCACGAGGTCATCGACACCTCGGCGCGAAAGATCGTCGACACGGTGACCCGCGCGGGTGCCACCGTCGTCGGTCCCGTGCCGCTTCCGACCGAGAAGAACGTGGTGTGTGTCATCCGTTCTCCCCACAAGTACAAGGACAGCCGGGAGCACTTCGAAATGCGCACCCACAAGCGCCTGATCGACATCATCGACCCGACGCCGAAGGCCGTCGACTCGCTCATGCGTCTCGACCTCCCCGCCGACGTCAACATCGAGATCAAGCTCTGAGCTGGATAGGGACGAAGAAATCCATGTCTACTACTGAGACCAAGACCGTCAAGGGTCTGCTCGGCAAGAAGCTCGGCATGACTCAGGTGTGGGACGAGAACAACAAGCTCATCCCCGTCACTGTTATCGAGATCACGCCGAACGTCGTGACCCAGATCCGTACCCCCGAGGTCGACGGCTACCAGGCCGTGCAGATCGCGTACGGCCAGATCGACCCGCGCAAGGTCAACAAGCCGTCCACCGGCCACTTCGACAAGGCCGGCGTGACCCCGCGACGTCACCTCACCGAGGTGCGCACTGCGGATGCCGCTGACTACTCCGCCGGACAGGAACTCACCGTCGATGGCACCTTCGAAGCCGGCCAGCTGGTCGACGTCGTCGGAACCTCGAAGGGTAAGGGCTTCGCCGGTGTCATGAAGCGCCACAACTTCAAGGGTGTCTCCGCCTCGCACGGTTCGCACCGCAACCACCGCAAGCCGGGTTCCATTGGTGCATCCTCGACCCCCAGCCGTGTCTTCAAGGGCATGCGCATGGCGGGCCGGATGGGTGGCGAGCGCGTGACCGTGCTCAACCTGAAGGTTCAGGCAGTTGACGCCGAAAAGGGCCTCCTGCTGGTCAAGGGTGCCGTTCCCGGCGCTCGCGGCCGCATCGTATTCGTTCGCAACGCAGTGAAGGGGGCGTAGTTCATGGCTACCTCACTTGACGTCGTCGACGTAAAGGGTAAGAAGGCCGGCTCGGTTGAGCTGCCCGCCGACCTGTTCGACGCACAGACCAACATCCCGCTCATCCACCAGGTGGTTGTCGCCCAGCTCGCAGCAGCGCGCCAGGGCACGCACAAGGTGAAGAGCCGCGGCGAGGTTTCCGGCGCTGGCCGCAAGCCGTTCAAGCAGAAGGGAACCGGTCGCGCTCGTCAGGGCTCGATCCGCGCTCCCCAGATGACCGGTGGTGGCATCGTCCACGGACCGACCCCGCGCGACTACGCACAGCGCACCCCCAAGAAGATGATCGCCGCCGCTCTGCGTGGTGCTCTCTCCGACCGGGCTCGTGGTGGCCGCCTTCACGTCGTCGAGTCGCTCGCCCTGGGCGAGACCCCGTCGACCAAGGCCGTCGTCGAGCTGCTCACCGGCATCGCAAGCTCCAAGCACGTCCTGATCGTGCTCGAGCGTGGCGACGACATCAGCAGCAAGAGCGTCCGGAACATCCCGACCGTTCACGTGCTGCCGTTCGACCAGCTGAACGCGTATGACGTGCTCGTCTCGGATGACATCGTCTTCACCAAGGGCGCTTTCGACGCTTTCGTCGAAGGTCCCGCCAAGGGCAAGTCGGTCAAGGCCGTCGGCGCTTCGACCGAGAATGAGGAGGTCTCCGCATGAGCGAGATCAACAAGGACCCGCGCGACATCATCATCGCTCCGGTCGTCTCCGAGAAGAGCTACAGCCTGATCGACGAGGGCAAGTACACCTTCCTCGTTGACCCGCGCGCGAACAAGACGGAGATCAAGCTCGCCATCGAGAAGATCTTCAAGGTCCAGGTCGCGTCGATCAACACCCTCAACCGTCAGGGCAAGACACTTCGTACCAAGTTCGGTATGGGCAAGCGCAAAGACACCAAGCGCGCGATCGTCACGCTCAAGTCCGGTTCCATCGACATCTTCACGGCTGTTGGCTAACGGCCGGGATCTAGAGGAAAAGACACATGGCTATTCGTAAGTACAAGCCCACGACTCCTGGTCGTCGCGGTTCCTCGGTTGCAGACTTTACCGAGATCACGCGCTCGACCCCGGAGAAGTCACTGCTTCGCCCGCTGCCGAAGACCGGTGGCCGTAACAACTCGGGTCGTATCACGACGCGTCACATCGGTGGTGGCCACAAGCGCCAGTACCGCGTCATTGACTTCAAGCGCAATGACAAGGATGGCGTCAACGCTCGCGTTGCCGAGATCGAGTACGACCCCAACCGCACCGCACGCATCGCGCTGCTCCACTTCGTTGACGGCACCAAGCGGTACATCATCGCGCCGAACAAGTTGAACCAGGGCGACATCGTCGAGTCGGGTGCCGGCGCGGACATCAAGCCGGGCAACAACCTGCCGCTGCGCAACATCCCGGTCGGTACGGTCGTTCACGCGATCGAGCTGCGTCCGGGCGGCGGTGCCAAGATGGCTCGCTCCGCCGGCGCATCCGTTCGTCTCGTCGCCAAAGACGGCCCGTACGCGCAGCTTCGTCTGCCGTCCGGTGAAATCCGCAACGTGGATGCGCGCTGCCGCGCGACCATCGGCGAGGTCGGCAACGCCGAGCAGTCGAACATCAACTGGGGTAAGGCCGGCCGCATGCGCTGGAAGGGTGTTCGCCCGACCGTCCGTGGTGTCGCGATGAACCCGGTCGACCACCCGCACGGTGGTGGTGAGGGTAAGACCTCCGGTGGACGCCACCCGGTCAGCCCCTGGGGTCAGAAGGAAGGCCGTACTCGCAAGCGCAAGCTTGAGAGCGACCAGCTCATTGTCCGTCGACGCAACGTCGGCAAGAAGCGCAAGTAGGAGTTGTAGAAGATGCCACGCAGTCTGAAGAAGGGCCCCTTCGTCGATGACCACCTGCTTCGCAAGGTCGTCGTCGCCAATGAGGCCAACAACAAGAACGTGATCAAGACCTGGTCGCGCCGCTCGATGATCATCCCGGCCATGCTGGGTCACACCATCGCTGTGCACGACGGTCGCAAGCACATCCCGGTGTTCGTCACCGAGACCATGGTTGGGCACAAGCTCGGTGAGTTTGCTCCCACCCGCACCTTCCGTGGACACGTGAAGGACGACAAGAAGGGTCGCCGCCGCTAACGCGGTGGCGTAAGGAGGAGAGAAATGGTGGAGTCGATCGCACGCGTGCGTCACATCCGCGTGACCCCCCAGAAGGCTCGTCGCGTCGTCAACCTGATCCGCGGCAAGCAGGCACAGGAGGCTTTGGCCATCCTGAAGTTCGCCCCCCAGGGTGCGAGCGAGCCGGTGTACAAGCTCGTCGCTTCGGCGATCGCGAATGCGCGCGTCAAGGCGGATGCTTCGAACACCTTCCTGGACGAGCAGGACCTGTACATCAGCCAGGCTTTCGTTGACGAGGGCACGACCCTCAAGCGTTTCCAGCCGCGGGCTCAGGGACGGGCCTTCCGTATCAACAAGCGCACCAGCCACATCACGGTCGTCCTCGCGACGCCGGATGAGGTGCAGGCCGCTAAGCCAGGCTCCAAGGCCAGCACAGTGAAGAAGGCGAGCAAGTAATGGGTCAGAAAGTCAATCCATACGGCTTCCGTCTGGGAATCACCACCGACCACGTGTCGCGCTGGTTCTCTGACAGCACCAAGGCGGGTCAGCGTTACAGCGACTACGTTGCTGAGGATGTCAAGATCCGTCGTCTGCTGCAGACGTCGCTCGACCGCGCGGGCGTTTCGCGCATCGAGATCGAGCGCACCCGTGACCGGGTCCGCGTCGACATCCACACCGCACGTCCCGGCATTGTGATCGGTCGTCGTGGTGCTGAGGCCGAGCGTATCCGCGCGGATCTCGAGAAGCTCACGAAGAAGCAGATCCAGCTCAACATCCTCGAGGTCAAGAACCCCGAGGCTGACGCCCAGCTCGTTGCCCAGGGCATCGCCGAGCAGCTTTCCGCTCGTGTGGCTTTCCGCCGCGCGATGCGCAAGGGCCTGCAGGGTGCACAGCGCGCCGGCGCCAAGGGTGTTCGGATTCAGGTCTCCGGCCGTCTCGGCGGCGCCGAAATGAGCCGCTCGGAGTTCTACCGTGAGGGTCGCGTGCCACTGCACACGCTCCGCGCGAACATCGACTACGGCTTCTATGAGGCAAAGACCACCTTCGGCCGCATCGGCGTGAAGGTCTGGATCTACAAGGGTGACATCACCAACAAGGAACTCGCTCGCGAGCAGGCCAACACCAAGTCGGTCCGCCCCGATCGGAACAGCGACCGCCCCCGTCGCGGCACCGGCGCACGCACTGCGCCTGCAGCCGAGGCAGCGCCGGTAGCAGCAGGAGTTGAGGCATAACCATGTTGATTCCACGCAGAGTCAAGCACCGCAAGCAGCACCACCCCGGCCGTACCGGCCAGGCGACCGGTGGAACCAAGGTCACCTTCGGTGAGTACGGCATCCAGGCCTTGACGCCCGCTTACGTGACCAACCGTCAGATCGAGTCCGCTCGTATCGCCATGACGCGTCACATCAAGCGTGGTGGAAAGGTGTGGATCAACATCTACCCAGACCGTCCGCTCACCAAGAAGCCGGCTGAAACCCGAATGGGTTCCGGTAAGGGTTCGCCCGAGTGGTGGGTCGCCAACGTCAAGCCGGGTCGCGTGCTCTTCGAGCTCAGCGGTGTCAACGAGACCGTTGCGCGCGAGGCACTGACCCGTGCCATTCACAAGCTGCCCCTCAAGGCACGCATCATCAAGCGCGAGGAGGGCGACGCATAATGGCGATCGGATCCAAGGAGCTCGCATCCGCCGAGCTCGACACCTTTGAAGACGAGCGGCTTCTCGACGAGCTGAAGAAGGCGAAGGAAGAGCTTTTCAACCTTCGCTTCCAGTCCGCGACCGGCCAGCTTGAGAGCCACGGCCGCCTGCGTGCGGTCAAGCGCGACATCGCTCGCATCTACACGGTCATCCGTGAGCGCGAGCTCGGCATCCGTGCCACCCCGGCCGCCGTCGAGGTTCCTGCGAAGGCCGAGAAGAAGACCAAGGCGAAGAAGGATGCTGCTGACGCAGCTCCCGAGGCCGCAGAGACCGAGGAGGCCAAGTAATGGCACAGGCAAAGGCCGAGAAGGCCGCCGAGGCCGAGACTCTCGTCCGCGGCTACCGCAAGTCCCGTCGTGGCTACGTCACCAGCGACAAGATGGATAAGACCATCGTCGTTGAGGTCGAAGACCGCGTGAAGCACCCGCTGTACGGCAAGGTCATCCGCCGCACCTCCAAGGTGAAGGTGCACGATGAGGCGAATTCCGCCGGCATCGGTGACCTCGTTCTGATCAGCGAGACCCGTCCCCTGAGCGCTTCCAAGCGCTGGCGCCTGGTCGAGATTCTCGAGAAGGCCAAGTAAGCCGCAGGGCTTGCTTACGAAGAGGAGTAAGAAGTGATTCAGCAGGAATCGCGGCTCAAGGTAGCCGACAACACGGGTGCCAAGGAGCTGCTCACCATCCGTGTTCTCGGTGGTTCAGGTCGCCGCTACGCCGGCCTTGGTGACGTCATCGTCGCCACGGTCAAGGACGCGATCCCGGGCGGCAACGTCAAGAAGGGCGACGTCGTCAAGGCTGTCATCGTGCGAGTGGTCAAGCAGACCCGTCGCCCGGATGGCTCATACATCAAGTTCGATGAGAACGCTGCAGTGATCTTGAAGAACGACGGTGACCCCCGCGGCACCCGTATCTTCGGACCGGTTGGTCGCGAGCTTCGCGACAAGAAGTTCATGAAGATCATCTCGCTGGCACCGGAGGTTATCTAAGTCATGGCGAAGAACATCAAGAAGGGTGACCTGGTTCAGGTCATCTCGGGTGCGAGCCAGGCTCGTGGCGGCGACAAGGGCAAGCAGGGTCGTGTCATCGAGGTGCAGGTTGAGAAGAACCGCGTCATCGTCGAGGGCATCAACTTTGTGACCAAGCACGTCCGCGTCGGCCAGACCCAGCGCGGCACCAAGACCGGTGGCATCGAGACGCACGAGGCTCCGATCCACGTGTCGAACGTCGCCCTGGTCGACCCAGAGACCAAGAAGCCGACCCGCGTCGGCTTCCGCAGCGAGGAAGTAACGAAGGACGGCGTCACCAAGACGGTCCGCGTTCGTTACGCCAAGAAGTCAGGTAAGGACCTGTAATGACGGACACTGCAGTTGCAGCTGGCAAAATCCAGCCGCGTCTCAAGCAGAAGTACAAGACGGAGATCTCGGCCCAGCTGACCTCTGACCTCGGCTACACGAACGTGCACCAGGTGCCCGGTCTCGTGAAGATCGTTGTCAACATGGGTGTCGGTGAGGCTGCTCGCGACGGCAAGATCATCGATGGTGCGGTCACCGACCTCACCAAGATCACCGGCCAGAAGCCGCAGGTCACCAAGGCTCGCAAGTCCATTGCGCAGTTCAAGCTGCGTGAGGGCCAGCCCATCGGCGCACACGTCACGCTTCGTGGCGACCGCATGTGGGAGTTCCTCGACCGCCTGCTCTCGCTCGCGCTTCCCCGTATCCGCGACTTCCGCGGCCTGTCGGACAAGCAGTTCGACGGATCGGGTAACTACACGTTCGGTCTCACGGAGCAGTCCATGTTCCACGAGATCGACCAGGACAAGATCGACCGCGTTCGCGGCATGGACATCACTGTGGTGACCACGGCCAAGACCGACGACGAGGGTCGCGCGCTGCTCAAGCAGCTCGGATTCCCGTTCCGCTCGAACGAGACCGCCAACTAGATGCCCCAACGGTCCTCGAGGTTCTCGATGGATCGCAACCACCACAGGTCGTCACTCGTGTAACGGATGAACGAAACCTGGTGAACAAAGGAAACACCTGACATGACAATGACAGATCCGGTCGCAGACATGCTGACCAGACTGCGCAACGCCAACTCGGCGTTCCACGACACCGTGTCGATGCCGCACTCGAAGCTCAAGTCGCACATCGCCGACATCCTTAAGGCGGAGGGCTACATCGCCAGCTGGGATGTCGCGGATGCGACCGTCGGCAAGACGCTCACGCTGAACCTGAAGTTCGGCCCCAACCGCGAGCGTTCAATCGCGGGTATCAAGCGCGTCTCCAAGCCCGGCCTCCGCGTTTACGCGAAGTCCACCGAGATCCCCAAGGTTCTCGGCGGCCTCGGCGTTGCCATCCTGTCCACCTCCTCTGGTCTGCTCACTGACCGCCAGGCTGAGAAGAAGGGCGTGGGTGGGGAAGTCCTCGCCTACGTGTGGTAATTCCTCATGTCGCGTATTGGAAGACTGCCCATCGAGATCCCCACGGGTGTCGATGTGAAGATTGACGGCCAGGCCGTCACCGTGAAGGGCCCGAAGGGCGAGCTCTCGCTCACCGTCGCAAGCCCCATCGAGGCCAAGATCGAAGGCGGCCAGGTCCTCGTGACCCGTCCCGACGACGAGCGCAGCTCGCGTTCGCTGCACGGTCTGACCCGCACACTGATCAGCAACCAGATCATTGGCGTCACCCAGGGCTATTCCAAGGGCCTTGAGATCGTCGGAACCGGTTATCGCGTCGCCCAGAAGGGCAACTCGGTCGAGTTTGCCCTCGGCTTCTCGCACCCGGTGACGGTTGAGCCGCCTGCTGGCATCAGCCTGACCGTTGAGGGCAACAACAAGCTCACGGTCAGCGGAATCGACAAGCAGGCCGTCGGCGAAGCCGCCGCCAACATCCGCAAGATTCGCAAGCCTGAGCCGTACAAGGGCAAGGGCGTGCGTTACGCCGGCGAAGTTGTCCGCCGCAAGGCCGGAAAGAGTGGTAAGTAGTCATGGGTCTCGGAACTAGAGGCAAGAGCAAGTCGGCCGCCAAGGGTCGCAGGCACGCACGCCTTCGTAAGAAGGTCGTTGGTACCGAACTGCGTCCACGTCTGGTCGTCACTCGGTCCGCACGTCACGTATTCGTTCAGGTCGTGGACGACAGCAAGGGTCACACCCTTGCGTCGGCATCGACTCTCGAGACGGACCTGCGCAGCTTTGACGGCGACAAGACGGCCAAGGCACGCAAGGTTGGCGAGCTCGTCGCCGAGCGCGCCAAGACCGCCGGTGTCGAAGCCGTCGTATTTGACCGTGGTGGCAGCAAGTACGCGGGTCGCGTCGCTGCCGTCGCCGAAGGAGCTCGAGAGGGTGGATTGAACCTGTGAGCACTGAAAACGATGTTAACAAGGAGCAGACAGTGGCTGTAGAGGCCCCGGTGGAGACCGCCGCATCCACGAACGCCGCGCAGAACGAGCCTCGCGAGGCTCGCCGCGGTGGTCGTGAGCGCAACCCCAACCGTGATCGCGGCAGCCGCGACTCCGAGAAGAGCCAGTTCCTCGAGCGCGTTGTGACCATCAACCGCGTCTCGAAGGTCGTCAAGGGTGGCCGCCGCTTCAGCTTCACCGCACTCGTTGTTGTCGGAGACGGCAATGGCATGGTCGGTGTCGGCTACGGCAAGGCCCGTGAGGTGCCGCTGGCGATCTCGAAGGGTGTCGAGGAGGCGAAGAAGAACTTCTTCCGCGTCCCTCGCGTCGGCCTGTCGATCCCGCACCCCGTCCAGGGTGAGGCCGCCGCCGGCGTCGTGCTGCTGCGTCCCGCTTCGGCCGGTACCGGGGTTATCGCTGGTGGTCCCGTGCGCGCCGTACTCGAATGCGCTGGCATCCACGATGTCCTTAGCAAGTCGCTCGGCTCGTCGAACACGATCAACATCGTGCACGCGACGGTCGCCGCGCTGCAGCAGCTCGAGGAACCTCGCGCCGTTGCCGCTCGTCGTGGTCTCGACTACGACCAGGTCGCTCCGGCGCACCTGCTCCGTGCCGAGGCTCAGGCTGCAGAGGCCGCCGCAATCGCGAAGGCAGGTGCATGATGGCCGCGCGCCTGAAGGTAACCCAGATCAAGTCCAAAATCAGTGAAAAGCAGAACCAGCGCGACACACTTCGCAGTCTGGGGCTCAAGCGCATTGGTGATGTCGTCGTCCGTGAGGACAATCCGCAGAACCGCGGATACGTCAACACCGTCGCTCACCTTGTCAAGGTCGAGGAGATTGACTAATGGCTGAGAAGAACGAAACAGCCGAGAAGGCCACCGCCCCCAAGGCGACGGCTGCCAAGGCAGCTGCGCCCAAGGCGACGGCGTCGAAGGCTGCCGCTGCCAAGGCGGATGCACCCAAGGCTGCCGCTGAGAAGAAGGCTCCCGCGGCCAAGGCCGCTGCGACCAAGTCGGCTTCGGCCGGCTCGGCAACGGATGATGCACCCCGCGAGCACGTGCTCAAGGTGCACCACCTGCGCCCCGCAGCCGGTTCCAAGAAGGAGAAGACCCGCGTCGGACGCGGTGAAGGCTCCAAGGGTAAGACCGCAGGTCGCGGTACCAAGGGTACGAAGGCCCGCTACCAGGTGAAGCCCGGCTTCCAGGGTGGCCAGCTTCCGCTCCACATGCGTGCCCCGAAGCTTCGCGGCTTCAAGAACCCGTTCCGCGTCGAGTACCAGGTTGTCAACCTCGAGAAGCTTGCCGAGCTCTACCCGACGGGCGGCGATGTCACCATCGTCGACCTCGTGGCCAAGGGTGCCGTTCGCAAGAACGAGAAGGTCAAGGTTCTCGGCGATGGCGACATCGCGGTTAAGCTGAACGTTGCGGTTGACAAGGTCTCCGGCTCTGCCGAGCAGAAGATCGTCGCCGCTGGTGGTTCTGTCAACTGAGCCATCGTGGATTAACCGGATTTTCTGATCCGGTTAACCCCGTAAAGTAGTCGAGTCGGGTGACCAGCACCGCTGGTTACCCGGCTGACTCCTTACAGGAAAGCAGGACGCCCTTTGTTTAGCGCCATTGCGCGGATCTTCCGCACGCCCGATCTTCGCGCGAAGATCGGTTTCACGCTGGCTATTATCGCGTTGTTCCGGCTGGGATCCTTCATCCCTGCCCCGTTCGTGAACTTCCCGAACGTGCAGGCCTGTCTTGCGGCCAACCAGGGGACATCCGGTCTGTACTCACTGGTCAACCTGTTCAGCGGTGGCGCGCTGCTCAAGCTCTCCATTTTCGCGCTCGGCATCATGCCGTACATCACGGCGTCGATCATCGTGCAGCTGCTGCGCGTGGTCATCCCACACTTCGAGACCCTGTACAAAGAGGGCCAGGCCGGCCAGGGCAAGCTCACCCAGTACACGCGGTACCTCACCATTGCGCTCGGCATCCTCCAGTCGACGACGCTCATTACCGTCGCCCGCAGCGGCGCGCTGTTCGGATCGACCAGCGTCTCCCAGTGCACGCAGCTGATCACGGATGACTCCTGGTACGCGATCATGCTCATGGTCATCACCATGACCGCCGGAACCGGCCTCATCATGTGGATGGGCGAGCTCGTCACGGAGCGCGGCATCGGCAACGGCATGTCGCTCCTCATCTTCACCTCGATCGCCGCGCAGTTCCCGACGTCGCTCATCTCGATCGCGCAGTCGCAGAGCGTCGAGGTGCTCATCATCGTTCTCGCAGTTGGCCTTGCTATCGTCGCCCTCGTGGTTTTCGTTGAACAGTCGCAGCGGCGCATCCCTGTGCAGTACGCGAAACGCATGGTCGGCCGGCGCACGTACGGCGGAAACAACACGTACATCCCGATTAAGGTGAACATGGCCGGCGTCGTGCCCGTCATCTTCGCATCGTCGCTGCTCTACCTGCCCGCGCTCATCGCGCAGTTCAACCAGCCGGCGGCGGGCAAGGCGCCAGCGCCCTGGGTGACCTGGATCACGAACTATCTCACCAACGGTGACCACCCGCTGTACATGCTTCTGTACTTCCTCCTCATCGTCGGGTTCACGTACTTCTACGTCGCGATCACCTTCAACCCTGAAGAGGTCGCCGACAACATGAAGAAGTACGGCGGCTTCATTCCCGGCATCCGCGCGGGGCGTCCCACGGCCGAGTACCTCGACTACGTGCTCACGCGCGTGACGCTTCCCGGATCCATCTATCTCGGTTTGATCGCGCTCATCCCGCTGATCGCATTCGGGCTCCTCGGGGCGAGCCAAAACTTCATGTTCGGGGGCACATCCATTCTGATTATCGTCGGCGTGGGCCTGGAGACCGTCAAGCAGATTGACTCACAGCTCCAGCAGCGCCACTACGAGGGGTTGCTCCGTTGACTCGACTACTGCTGATTGGCCCGCCCGGCTCCGGTAAGGGAACGCAGGCTGCGCGCCTGGCCGAGACATTCGGTGTTCCTGCCGTGTCGACGGGCGACATCTTCCGCGCGAACGTGAAGAACGGCACCGCGCTTGGCCTCGAGGCCAAGTCGTACATGGATGCCGGCGAGTACGTTCCCGATTCGCTCACCAACGCGATCGTGCACGACCGACTGCAGGAGGTGGACGCGTCGGGAGGCTTCCTCCTCGATGGCTACCCGCGCACGGCGGAGCAGGTCGCAGAACTCGACCGCCTCCTCGCGTCGGATGGCACGAGTCTGGATGCTGTCGTACAGCTCGTCGCGGACCCGGACGAGGTGGTGCGCCGGTTGCTCAAGCGTGCCGTCGACCAGGGCCGCGCCGATGACACGGAAGAGGTCATCCGACACCGCATGGCGCTCTACGAAGAGCAGACAGCTCCGCTTCTCGACATCTACGGGGCCAGGGGCCTCGTGACCAAGGTCGACGCCCTCGGCGACGTCGATGAGGTCACGTCGCGCATCCTCGCCGCACTGGCCGAGCGCGGCATTCGCGAACCGGCGAACAAGTCTGCGGAGTCGGTTGGCAGCTCGGAGTCCGTCGCGTAGCGCGACAGTGCGCTCCTCACGATGAGTCTTCGTCGGTCGATTTACAAATCGCCAGCCCAACTGCGCCTGATGGTGGCACCGGGGCTCGCGACGGCATCCTCGCTGGATGCGGTGAGCGCGGCTCTTCGTGCGGGCGCCACGACGCTCGAGCTCGACGCGGTGGCCGAAGCAGCGATCACCGAGCGCGGGGGACACTCGAACTTCAAGCTCGAGCCTGGCTACCACCACACGATCTGCTCATCCGTCAATGAGGATGTCGTGCACGGCATCCCCGGCGACCGCGTGCTGCAGCCGGGCGATATCGTCTCGGTCGACAGTGGCGCCATCATCGACGGCTGGAACGGCGATGCTGCGCGCACGTTCGTGCTGCCAGACCCGACCCGGCCGGAGCTCGTCGCAGAGCGTCAGAAGTTGTCGGATGTCACCGAGCAGTCACTCTGGCGCGGGATCGCGCGGCTCGCGACGGCTCGACACCTCAACGAGGTGGGCGAGGCGATCGAGGACTACATCGAACCGCACGGCTACGGGATCCTGACGGACTATGTCGGCCACGGAATCGGTCGCAGCATGCACGAGGCACCGCCGGTCTTCAACTACCGCGTGCGGTCCAAAGGCCCCGAGGTGAAGCCGGGTCTCGTCGTCGCGATCGAGCCCATGGTGGTGCTCGGCAACCCGGAGACCTTCGTACGGGACGACGGCTGGACCGTCGCGACCGAGGATGGCCTCGCCGCCGCGCACTGGGAGCACAGCGTCGCCGTGCACAAGGACGGCATCTGGGTGCTCACCGCCGCCGATGGTGGCGCCGCGGGCCTCGACCCGTTCGGAGTGACTCCCGTCGCGATCGGCTGACGCCGCTGCCCGGGGCTCGGCCCTGGCGGTTACTTGTCGATCTCGTGGACGAGTTCCTCGATGAACGACGGGAAGTCCGTCGACGCACGGATCAGGCGCTGCACGTCCTCGCGCTCGGAAAAGACCGACACGAACTGGTCGAAAATCGCCTGGAACGTCGTGCGGTCCTTCGCACTGAAGCCGATGAGCGCAATGACATTGACCCGGTTCTCGCCCCAGTCCATCGGGGTGTCGTTGACCACGATGCAGATCGACGTGCGGAGCGCGGTCATCGCCATCGCGTGCGGTACCGCGATGTTGTCGGTGAATGCGGTCGATGACATGCGTTCGCGTTCGATCGTTTCCTCGATATACGAGGGATGGATGACGCCGGCCTCGACCATGCGCCCGCCGAGCGCGCGAATCATCTCGACCTCGTCGGTCGAGTAGAAGTTGCGAAGAAACAGGTTCTCGTCGAAGAAGAGCAGGAGCTCGTCTTTCAGCTGGCTGCGCCTGCGCTGTCGCCGCACGCGGCTCACCGCGCGCCTGATCGCCTCGATGTCACCCTCGGTGGGGAAAGGCTGGATGACGACGACATTGTCGGCGAACGACCGGGAGTCGATCGTCGTCACCACCAGGTCTGTTGCGAGTTCGTCCCAGTCGACATCCGTGCGCGTAATGACGATCTCGATCTGGAGTTCATCACCGAGTGCGGCTTCGATTCGCTCCCGCAGGATCAGGTGCACGTCGTAGTAGTTCGGGCACACGATGGCGCAGGTGACGCGCTCCTCCCGCCGAGACGCACGCTCGAGGTAGGAGCCGACGTGGAGTGCGATGTAGGAGATCTCGTCGTCATGAATGACGATCGACTCCTGTCGCTGGATTTCGCTCGCGATGAAGACGGCAAGCTCGTAGATCATCGGATACGCGGACTTGATCGAGCGCGTCATCGGGTTGCGCGAATACGACTTGTGCTGCGCTCGTGCGATGAGATTCTGCACGTGCAGGGACAGCCGTGTGATGAAGCCATCGTCATCGAGGTCTACGAGATACTCCTCGCTCACTCGTGCGACGATCTGGCGGATGCGGGCGACCTGCTCGAGGAGGGCGGGATTGGTTTCCCACGGGGCTGCTTCGCTCGTGTACCCGGGTGTGATGACGCGGGTGGTCAGGAGAAGCGCGAGGTAGTCGATATCCGTTGAACTCAGCCGGACATCGAAGTGGCGCACGATCAAGTCGTGCAGTTCCGCGGGGATCTCCGCGACCTGGGGATTGACGGGCGCAGACAGCTGGTTGGTCTGCGGGTGCTCCTTGGCGGTGCGGTCGACGGTGATGGCCACATGCAGCAGCACATTGTTGATGCCGTACTCGTTGACGAAGTAGCCGTGGGAATTGAGCATGCCGATGAGGTCGGTCTTGAAGGCACGCAGGTCGGCCGAGACGAATTCGCTCTGGATGCTCTCCAACTCGAGGAAGCCCTTGGCGCCCTCCTCGCGGAACATCCGGCTCAGCAGACGCCTGAGGTTGTACTCGCTGCCCTCGATGGCGACGACGCTCCCGTGGCGCGTCAGCGCGAGATCCGATTGCTCAACCAGGCTTCGGATCTTGCGCAGATCCGACTCGATCGTGGAATCGCTGACGAACATGCTCTCGGCGAGAACGTAGATGTCCAGGCCCTCTGGCGCGTCGCCCAGCCGCCGCACGATCTGGTAGATCCGTTCGCGCGGGGTGCCCTGCTCGACCGTGCGTCGTTTCGCGGACGACAGGAAGGTCGCATAGAGCTCCCGATTGAGACGGTAGCCGCTCGTGGACGACGCAATGACGTCGATCGGATGCGCGAGCGCCTTGATGGCGGTCACGTAGCTTCGGACGCTGCGGGTGGTCACCCTGAGCTGGCTCGCCAGCTCAGACGCCGTCACCCATCCGTCTGTCGAAGCGAGGTACCCAATCAAGCGTTCATGCTTGTCGATCATGTGATCTCACTCTGAGTACGTCCGTAATCTCCTCTGACCAGCGATTTCCGGGCTGTTCCCGGCGCGCACCGTCAGGGCCGTCCTCCACGATACAGCGAGACCCTATGGCCTGCCGCTTCCGGGGGAGCGGAAATTTGCCTATTGGAAACGGCATCCTGATCTCCCGCATTCTTGAATCGGAAAAACTTGCCCCACCAATGAACGAAAGCACTAAACGCACCAACGCAAGGAGGCGTGCCATGGAGAGAGTCCTCGTGGTCTGTGGTGCGGGAGCGTCAAGCACTTTTCTCGCTCATTGGATGCGGCAGGGCGCCTCGTCACGTGGTCTCGAAATCACTGTTCAGGCGGGGAGCCTCGCGGATCTGCCCGCGCAACTGCCCGATCTCGACATCCTGCTTGTCGGAGCGCACCTGAGGGAGAGCTACCCGCGGATTCTCGAGCAGGCAGCAGGCACCAACGTGCGGGTGGCGCTTCTCCCCGCGCTGACCTACGACCGGGTCGGATCCGATCTCGCTCTCGGCATCGTCGAAGAGCTGACCGACGCCCGGCCCGGATGACCTTAACGAGTCCGCCCATCCGAACGACATTTCTTCGCCCAACGCAGGGAGCAACACCAATGACTGAGCAAACCGTACGCATCGCATCCGCACACGGGCTGCACGCCCGACCCGCCACCCTGTTTACGCAGGCAGCAGCTCGCGCGAGCATTCCCGTGCAGATCGCCAAGAACGGGAAGTCGGTCAACGCGGCGAGCATTCTTGCGGTGATCTCCCTCGGGATCGACCACAACGACGAGGTGGTGCTGACCGCGGACGGAGACACCGCAGACGCCGTTCTCACCGAGCTCGCCGGACTTCTGTCGACCGACTTCGACGCGGAATAAGGTCATGGAAAAGCAAGGAGTGCGGCTTCAGGGGGTCGGCGTCGGGCTAGGGCTCGCAGTGGGGCCGGTCATCCGGATGCCGGATCCGCTGCCGGAACCCGCTGACGTGGCACCGTCCCTGGGCGCTGAAGCCGAGAACGAGCGGGCGTCGTCTGCGCTGGCGACGACCGCCGCCGTCATCCGGCACCGTGGTGAGCGCGCCGGCGGAACCGCGAAGGACGTTCTCGAATCGCAGGCGGCCATGGTCGAAGACCCGACGCTCAGCGATGACGTC
>JAUZGC010000194.1 GCA_030840105.1 Microbacteriaceae bacterium | reverse complement strand
GCTGCCATGGTGTGTCTGGTCCGAACGCATGGCCCTTGCTGGCCATCCGCGCCGAATACAGCTTGACGAGTTCGACGGCGATGTCGCGCACGGCCTTGCGTGCGCGGCTCTTCGCGGTCGACCAGTCACTGCCGCCCATCTTGCTGAGCGCTGGCGCCTCGCCGCCGACGTACCGCGTGAGGAGGTCGAGCTGGTCGGTGGGCACGAAGAGCTTGTCGCCGGGGTAGCCACGCTTCGACGGCGCGTACTCCAGCACGAGATACTCCCTCGTGACGGTTCCGGCGCGGGTGACGCCAGCCGGCGACGTCCGAGACGAACGCGCGTCACGGATCGCGCGCTGCGAGAGCTCGACGAATTTCCCGATGCCGTGGGTCTGGTGCACGACGTAGTCGCCGGGTTTCAGCTGCAGCGGGTCGACGACATTCTTGCGCCTGGTCGCGAGCTTCTTCACCTGGCGTGAGTCGTAGCCGATGGTGCGGCCGTAGAACTCGCTCTCGCTGACGAGCGCAAGCTTGGCCTCGGGGATCTCAAAACCGTGCTCGACGGATGCCTTGAGCAAGTATGCGACGCCGGGTTCGGCATCCGCGGGGTACTCCTCGACGAGCCGGGCGGCCAGTTCCTGCTCGGCGAGCACGTCGGCCGCGCGCTCGACGAGGCCGGCGCCCTCCGCGACCACGGCGACCCGCCAGCCGTCCTTGAGACGCGCGGCGATGTGGTCGATCGCACCGCTGACGTTGCCCTGAAAGCTCGGCACGGCCTCGGCCGCGATCCGGACCGCGAGGTGCTCTTCGATCTCGCGGTGCTCCGGCAGTACCTCGTCGGCCTGGAAGCCGCTCAGCGTCCACCACGGGTGGTCGGGAGCCTTCTCCCCCGGCGCGCTGAACATGACGGAGTCGCGTAACGCACCAAGGGTGAGGAAGTCGCCGGAGGCGAGGTCGATGGGGGCCGCGGCGCCCACCGTCGCCGCGCTCCACGCCGCGGAGAGGAACTCGCGGTTGGTCTCGGCGAGGCTCACCGCGCGGCTGGCGACGCGCTCGGGCGAGACCACCGCGATGGCCGCGCCATCCGGCAGGTAGTGCGTCATCGGGACCAGGCGGTCGACGAGCGCAGGCGCCAGCGACTCCATCCCTTCGACCGGGATGCCCTCGGCGATCTTCGCCAGCATCCCGGCCAGGCTCGGGAACTCGTGCTGCATCTCTCGCGCGCGTTGGCGTACGGGCTCACTCAACAGCAGCTCCCGGCTCGGCGGCAGCGTGACGCCGTCGATCGGGTCGGGCAGCGACCGCTGGTCCGCGACCGAAAACGCCCGGATCTGGTCCACCTCGTCCCCAAAGAAGTCGACGCGATACGGATGATCTGCGATCGCGGGAAAGACGTCGAGGATCCCACCACGAACGGCGAACTCCCCGCGCCTCGTGACCATGTCGACGCGGGAATACGCAAGGTCGACGAGTTGTACGGCGAGGCGGCCGAGGTCGTAGCCGCGCTGGCGGGGTTGGAGGCTGATCGGCTCGAAGTCGGTGAGGTTGTCTGCGAGCGGCTGCAGCGCGGCGCGCACGGATGCGACCACCACCAGGGGCGTCTCGCGCGTCCCCGCGCCCCACTCGGCGAGCCGACGCAGGGCATCCAGTCGCCTGCCGACGATTTCGGCGCTCGGGCTCAGTCGCTCGTGCGGCAGCGTCTCCCAGGCCGGGAACTCGATGATCTCAGCGTTCGGGATGACACAGGAGAGCGCCCCGCGCAGGCTCTCCGATTCGCGGCCGGTGGGCGTGATGATGAGCAGAGCCTGGGACAGCCCGGCGCTCGCGCGCCGGTCGAGGAGGCCGGCGAGCAGCGGGGCACGCAGCCCGTCTGTCAGCGAGAAGTCGGCATTCCGCGTGGCATAAGCCAGGGCGTCATCAAATGTGGAGGCGCGCGAAAGCGCCGCGATTAAGCCCTGAAGGATCACCAATCAAGTCTACGTTCACCCGCGGAGACGCCTCGCCAGCCTGTCCGGCCCGCACGAATCGCGGTTACTCCGCTGGCGAGTGGAAGCGCTGCTGGGCCGACGCGAGACCGTGGCCGGCAATGTGCTCAACGGCGTCAGCGGCATCCGCGAGCACGTTGGGCAGGGTCTGGCGCTCGCTCGCCCCGAAAGCGCGCAGCACGTAGTCGGCGGCCGCCTGGCGACCGGGTGGGCGTCCGACGCCCACACGCACGCGCGTGAAGTCGCCTGTGCCCGCGGCGGCGATGATGTCACGCACGCCGTTGTGGCCGCCGTGGCCGCCGCCATATTTGAGCTTGATCGTGTCGAACGGGATGTCGATCTCGTCGTGCACGACGATCAGCTGCGACGCCGGAACCGAATAGAAGCGCAGGAGCTGCGAAACGGGCCCGCCGGAGACGTTCATGTACGTGTTCGGCTTGGCCAGCACGAAGCGCGGCCCGCCGGGGGCGATCCGACCCTCCGCGACCGTTGCGTTGGTCTTGTGGGTCTTGAATCGCATCGAACCGCGATCGGCAAGTTCGGCCAGCACCATCTGTCCGACGTTGTGACGCGTGGCTGCGTAGTCGGGCCCGGGGTTACCGAGCCCGACTACGAGCCAAAGGGTGTCGTCCATTGTGGATGACCGCCGCGGTTGCGCGTCCAGGGCGGATCGGCAGGCTGGTTACTCTGCGGCCTCGGCCGGGGCCTCTGCCTCGGCCTCGCCTGCGCCAGCAGCGGCCTCTTCGGCCTCCGGCTCCTCGCCCAGGTCCTGTGCGGCCGGAACGCTGATGGCCACAACGAGGGTGTCCTCGTCGGTCAGCAGCGTCGCTCCTGCGGGCAGCGTGACGTCCTTGGCGAGAACGTGGGTTCCCGCCTCGGCGTCGGTGATGTCGATCGAGACGCTCTCGGGGATGTGCGTGGCCTCGACCTCGAGCAGCAGGCTCTTGGCATCGAGGTCGGCAACGGTGCCGGGGGCGGACTCACCGATAACGTGCACGGGGACATCCACGTGCACCTTCTCGCCCTGCCGGATGACGATGAGGTCGAGGTGCTCGATGATCTGCAGCACGGGGTCCTTCTGCACATCCTTGACAAGCGCGAGCTGGCTCTTGCCCGCGATGTCGAGTTCAAGCACGGCGTTCGCCTTGCGCAGGATGAGCCCGACCTGGTGCGCGGGCAGCGTCACGTGCTGCGGGTCGGTGCCGTGGCCGTAGATGACCGCGGGAATCTTGCCAGCCGCGCGGATCTTGCGGGCAGCGCCCTTACCGAATGAGTCGCGAGCTTCCGCGATGACCTTGTTGTCGTCAGCCATGGTTGTGTCTCCTTGCACCGACCTGGGCCGGCGATCAAGCGAGCCGCGAGGCTCGCATCGTCTATGTGGGGGTCAACTCGAACGCATCAGCGTGAGGAAAGACTTGCGAAGCCTGCTCCACCGCGTCGATAACGGATGCCTGTTCCGGTTGCCCGGCTGGCGTCCCTCGCCGAAGTTCAGTGACTGAGTCTACACGAGCGCATGAGAGCGGCCGGCCTCAGTAGAACTGAACGGTGTCCACGACGTTGCGAAGCGGCGTGCCATCGAGGAAGCTCGTCGCATTCGCGGCGAAGAGCTCTGCGATCCGGCGTTCCTCGGCCGTACTGCGCGACGCCGTGTGCGGGCTGATGACCACGTTGGGCAGGTCCCAGAGCGGACTCGACTCCGGCAGCGGCTCCACCGCGAAGACGTCGAGCGCGGCAAAGCCGACGCGGCCATCCCGCAGTGCTGCGACGAGAGCATCCTCATCGATGACCGTGCCGCGCCCGACGTTCACGATCGTGACTCCCGGCTTGACCGCCGCGAGAATCTCCGCGCCCAACAATTTGTCCGTCGCATCCGTTCCTGGCAGGGTCACGACGATGCCGTCCACTCGTCCAACGACCGAAAGCAGGTCATCGGAGTGCACGAGCTCGGCAACGCCATCCACCGGCGTGGAGCTGCGGCTCGTACCGATGACGGTGGCGTCGAGGGCCGTGAGCTTGCGTGCGACCTCCCGCCCGATCCCGCCGAGGCCGAGCACGAGGATCGTCTGCTCGGCGATCTGCGCCATTTCCCACCGTGTGCCCCACTCGCGCTCGCCCTGATGCTTGTTCAAGCGGGGCAGGGTCTTGGCGCCGGCGAAAAGTCCGAAGAGCGCGAACTCGGCGAGCGGTCCGCCGTGCACCCCGGCGGAGGTCGTGAACACGACCCGGTCGAGCTGCTCCGCAGTCAGCGCTGCGGCCTTCACCTGGCTGCCTCCGCCCGCCGCCATGGTCTGCACCCAGCGCAGGCGTGGATTCGCGTCAACGGCCCGCTTCAGTGCGACCGGGCTGAGTTCCGGGATGCCGTAGAGCACGTCGGCCGTGTCGATGAGCGCTTCGAACCTGGCTTGTTGCTCCGGGGTGCGCGCAAACGCGGGGTCACCGGCGTGGTCCGCGACGAAACGCATGGGCGGCAGAAGCGAGTGGTCCCTGACGAGCTCGATCCGGGGTTCGAGCCGCTCGATGCTGACGCAGAGCTCCTCACTGATGGGGGTGGCCACGACGACCCTGAGTCGTTCATTGGGATTCATTTGCGCCATTGTCCTTTCACACGCACGGCCGAGGTCCAGCCCGACGCTCAGTTTAAGCACACGAATAATCCGCAAGAATAGACAAGCGCACGAAGCATCGTGAAGCTGACGGAAAGGCACATAAGAATGGCTGACGAGCGACAGGCAAACATCGGCGTTGTAGGACTGGCGGTGATGGGCTCGAACCTGGCACGTAACCTCGCCAGCCGCGAGGGAAACACCGTCGCGGTGTACAACCGCTCCCCCGAACGCACTCGAGTGCTCGTCGAGGAACATCCCGAGGCGGGATTCATCGCCTCCGAGACCATTGACGAGTTCGTCGCATCCCTCGCCACTCCCCGCACCGCCATCATCATGGTGCAGGCGGGCGCAGGCACGGATGCCGTGATCAACCAGCTCGCCGAGCGCTTCGAGCCTGGCGACATCATCGTCGACGGCGGCAACGCCCTGTTTGCTGACACCATCCGCCGCGAGAAGGCCGTTCGCGAGACCGGCGTCAACTTCGTTGGCGCCGGCATCTCCGGTGGCGAGGAAGGCGCGCTCAAGGGTCCGTCGATCATGCCAGGCGGTTCGGTCGAGGCATACAAGACCCTCGGCCCGATCCTCTCCTCGATCGCCGCAGTCGTCGATGGCGTGCCGTGCGTCACCCACGTCGGCACGGATGGCGCCGGCCACTTCGTCAAGATGATCCACAACGGCATCGAGTACGCGGACATGCAACTCATTGCGGAGGCGTACGACCTCCTGCGCGAGGCTGCGGGTTACACGCCGGCCGAGATCGCCGAGATCTTCGCCGAGTGGAACACGGGTGAGCTCGAGAGCTACCTGATCGAGATCACCGCCGAGGTGCTCAGGCAGATCGACGCGAAGACCGGCACGCCGCTCGTCGACGTGATCCTCGACCAGGCCGGATCGAAAGGCACGGGGGTCTGGACAGTGCAGACCGCACTCGACCTCGGCATCCCGGTCTCCGGCATCGCCGAAGCCGTCTTCGCCCGTGCCCTCTCGTCGAAGCCGGCCCAGCGGGCGGCTGCCCTCACCCTTCCCGGCCCGTCGTCAGCGTGGAGCGTGACCGACAAGGAGGCCTTCGTCGAAGACGTGCGCCTCGCCCTCTACGCCTCCAAGATCATCGCGTACTCACAGGGCTTCGACGCGATCGTCGCCGGGGCCGAGCAGTACGGCTGGGACATCAAGAAGGGCGACATCGCCATGATCTGGCGCGGCGGATGCATCATCCGTGCCCAGTTCCTGAACCGCATCACCGAGGCGTATGCGGCCGACCCCGGCCTCGTGGCTCTCGTCACTGCACCATATTTCACGGATGCCGTGACGGCCGCGCAGGACAGCTGGCGTCGCGTTGTGGCTGGCGCCGCACAGTCCGGAATCCCAACCCCGGCGTTCTCCTCGTCGCTCGCGTACTACGACGGCCTGCGCGCACCGCGCCTGCCCGCCGCGCTCGTCCAGGGCCAGCGCGACTTCTTCGGAGCGCACACCTACAAGCGCGTCGACCGCGAGGGCACGTTCCACACGCTGTGGTCTGGTGACCGCTCGGAGATCGAGACCGAGGGTTCGAGCCACTAGTCGCACTCGCGTCGAGAAGGGCGTCCGGCCGTTGGCCGGGCGCCCTTCGTCTGTGTTGCCGAGCGCCCTGCGTCTCTTCACATCAGCGCGAGAGCGGCGTGCCCATTCTTGGGGCATTCACGGCGTGGCGCCCGGACGATACGGTGTGGATGTACTAACCGCTTCGATCCCGAGGTAGCGGCGTACGAATCTCCAGTGGGCTGCCCTGGAGTTCCTGCGCTTCATGAACCTCGGAGATAACCATGGATCTGTCGGCCACCATTGTGTCGACCACCGTA
>JAUZGC010000190.1 GCA_030840105.1 Microbacteriaceae bacterium | reverse complement strand
AGCCCGAAGAGCGAGAATCCGCCAAAAGCGATCGCTGTTGCGGCGAAGTACCTTCCGCGGGCGGTGCGAGGAACCCGGATGCGCTGGGGTCGGTACGGGGCCAGCTCCGTTGGCTTCTTCACCGTCTCAGGGACGAATGCGATTCCGACTGCTGCAAGTATCAGCAGCACGATGAACACGACGAAGGGGGTGACCAGGGGCTGCCCGACGAACTGCGCCAAGATGCCGGAGACGACCGCTCCGACAGCGAACCCACCGAGATTTGCCGCGGTGGCCACAATGTCAGAGCGCGCCCGGCCGTGCTCCGGGCGTGCGTGGCTGTGCAGCTCGAAGATGTACGCGGTCGCGGTCGCGGTGATCATCCCGATGCCGAGTCCGGCGACAACCCGGTCGACGATGAGACCGGCAAGAGTGTTCCAGACGATGAAGAGAACAGCGGCGATCACCTCGAGGACGATCGCGGGAAGAAGGATGGCGCGCCGGCCTACGCGGTCGCTGAGATGCCCCGCCAGGAAGAGGCTGACGAGTACTCCCACCGCATACGCCGCGAACGCGACGGTGATCGCGAACGTCGAAAAGGCATCCCGAGCTTGATAAAGGGTCCAGAGCGGGGTGGGGACAACCGAAAACGCCATCGCGACGAGGAAGGCGCCGGCAACGACCCAGAATCCTGAACTGTGCGTGAAGCCGCGTCGTGATGGGAGTGCGGCCTGCGTGGCCGCCGCGTGCAATGTGTGTGTCATGACTCCAGTGTGCAAACCACGAAGGATCGTGTCCAACGGTTTGTTCCGATGTAACCAATCGCAATATGCGATGATTTACGGATGGAAATTCGACACCTGGCCGTGTTCCTCGCTGTTGCCGACGAGCGCAACTTCACGCGAGCATCCATTCGCCTGCACACGACGCAATCCGCTGTCTCGGCGACGATCCAGTCGCTCGAGGCCGAGCTTGGCGCAGAGCTCTTTGATAGATCGGCCAGGCAGATTCAAGCGACTGTGGCAGGACTCGCACTCATTCCGAAAGCCCGGGCTGTTCTGGACGCGGTGGTCGAGGCTCGAGATTCCGTGGATGCGGTCACCGGGGGTGTCACGGGCACGGTATCCGTCGGGTTCATGACCTCCGTCACATTCGTTGACATCCCGCGCCTGTTGGGCATGTTTGCGGAGGCACACCCGGGGGTGCGCGTGGTGCTCCGGGCATCGGAGCGCGGTACGAGTGGGCTTACCGACATGCTCTCCTCTGGTGAACTCGATATTGCTTTCGTCGGCAACTCCGCTCAACCGCCGGCGGATGTTCGTTTGATGGAGCTGGACTCGACACCGTTGCTGCTGACTGTCACGAGCGCGCACCGGTTTGCCTCACGAGAGTCGATTGAGCTTCGTGAGTTGACCGGGGAGAGGTTCATCGACTTCCCGCTCGGTTTTGGGAATCGCTCGATCGTCGACCGAGCGTTCTCCGACGCTGGCCTTGATCGCGACGTCCGATTTGAAACCGCGGACGTCGCCGATGCCGCCGCCTTGGTGAAAAACGGGCTCGGCGTGGCCTTCTTGCCGGCATTCCTGGTTGAGTCAGAGCCGAGCCTTCGCACGCTGCGGGTGGAGGGGGAGAACCTGAGACTGGCAGTGTCGGTCGCGATCTCCGAATCGCGACGCCCATCTCGCGCTGCCCAATTGTTGTGGGATCTTGCACAGGACGCTCGCAGGCCGAGGTGACGGATTCCAACGAGGCTTCAATCCTGCTAGAGGCTGTCAGGGTTGAGGTTCAGCGTCGTGGACTCGTAGAGGTACCGGTTGTCGCCTGCACCCGGGAGGCCCGGGTTCAGCCAGATGAGGTCTTCGACATGGATCCCGAACCGCTGGGCAACGATCGCCGTGGTGTCACCTTGGGCGACACGATACCGCTTCGGCGCGCCGCTCGCGGTTGTCGCGGTGACCGTCCCGTTGGCGTAGGTTCGGGCGCCGCCGTCGATCGGATGCACATTCGACTGTCGGACTGGGACCGACCAGTGCACTGTGTTGACGGCGAGTACCTTGCCCGGTCTGAGCTCCACCGGGACACCGTTGGTGGAGGTCACCGATGAATACGTCACGAGCGTCGTCAGATACGACGGCTGGCCGACGTCGACGGCTGCCGACGACGTCGGAGCCGTTGTCGTGGTCGGGCCGCCGAGCAGATGATCGCCGACGCCATGGTAGGTCAGGCCGTCGCCGACCCTCGGTGGGATGTCGATGAGCGTGACGGACACGGGCACCGGCACCGTCGATGTGAAGCGCGAGTACTCGGCGGAGTAGGTGTTGTCGCCGTCCGCGATCATCCGGTAGTGGAAGTGGATGCTGCCCTTCGGCGAGGCGACATCACCCTCGGCCACGACGGTGCCCCGTGGGATCGAGGTAAGTGTTGGGATCGGGATGGGGGTGCTCACCGGCGTCGGGGTCGCCGAGGAGATGACGACACCGGGGTTCACGGCGGATGGCGATGGGGATGCAGTCGGGATGACGCGCGGAGTAGGTGTCGGCGTGGGCAGCGAGCGAGCGCTGAGGAGAGAGCATCCGGCGAGGACGGTGATGACCGCGACAGCAACGCCAGCGGCCGCGGCCAAGCTGGGCATGGACGTGGAGTTGGTTGCCGCGACAGCGCGACCTCGGGTACGCCTGAGAAACATGATTCCCCCTCGGGGATCCTAACAGCGGGCGCTCGAACGCGCAGATGCGAACGCCGGGCCCGACGGGTGTCCGTCGGGCCCGGCGTTCACGGGC
>JAUZGC010000156.1 GCA_030840105.1 Microbacteriaceae bacterium | reverse complement strand
GCGGATGCCCGCGGCGAGCAGCTCGTCGAGCAGCCGGTCGTAGAACGCGATGCCCGCTCGATTCCCGGGGCCTCGGCCGGCCGGTTGGATGCGCGGCCACGACAGGGAGAACCGATACGAGTCGACGCCCAGGTCGCGCAGCAGCGCGACGTCCTCGCGATAGCGGTGGTAGTGGTCGGTTGCGACATCCGCCGTCGAACCGTCGAGGATGCGCCCCTTCTGATGACTGAATACGTCCCAGGTCGACTCACCGCGGCCGCCCTCGTGTGCCCCGCCCTCGATCTGGAACGCGGACGTCGCAACGCCCATCGTGAAGCCGGCCGGCAGCAGCGCCGCGAGTTCGGCTGGCCTGTGCCGCCACTGGTGGTCAATCATGCGCCGAGCACCTTTTCGAGATAGGGGTTGCCGAACAGTCGGTCGGGATCCAGCCGGTCGCGCACCGCGAGAAAGTCGCCGAACCGCGGATAGAGTGCCTGCAGCGACGCGGCATCCCGATAATGCATCTTCCCCCAGTGTGGGCGACCGCCGTGCGCACTCATGATGCCTTCGACCGCCCGGAAGTATTCCTCCGGCCGCTCCCGGAAATAGCGGTGCACTGCGATGTACCCCGTTTCGCGGCCGAACGCGGTCGAGAGCCAGGCGTCGTCCGCCGCCGCGGAACGCACCTCGACCGGAAAGGAAATACGCCATCCACGGTTCTCGATCAGTCGCTTGACCGCGCGGAGCGCCTCGGGCACGACCTCTCGCGGCAGCGCGTACTCCAGCTCACGGAAGCGCACGGCGCGGTTGGTGACGAAGACGCGCGGGGAGACATCCGTGAAGTCGCGGTTGCCGGTTACGCGCTGGGCGAGCCTGCTCACCGGCGGGATCACGCCCGGCAGCACGGTGCCGACCGCGCACGCCCCACGATAGAGGCCGTTGGCCAGAAGCTCGTCGTCGACCCAGCGACCGACCCGGCCGAGCGGGTGCCGCGCCGCCTCGATCGGCAGGCGGGTGTTGGTCTTGGTGAGCGCGGTCTCGGTGTGCGGAAACCAGTAGAACTCGAAGTGGTCCTCGCTCGCCGAGCGCTCGAGGTACGTCTGGAGCGCGGATTCAAGCGGCTCCGGCCGCTCGACGGCGTGCAGCAGGAACGCCGGAACACACTGGATCGTCAGGTCGACGATCACGCCGAGTGCGCCCAGGCCGACCCGGGCCGGTGGCAGCAGTTCGGCGTTCTCGGTCTCGCTCACAGTCAGCAGCTCGCCGGATGCCGTCACCACCGTGAGGGCGACGATCTGGGTTGCGAGCCCACCGAACCGACCGCCCGTGCCGTGAGTCCCGGTCGAGGTCGCGCCCGCGATCGTCTGCCGATCGATGTCGCCCATGTTCTCCATCGCGAGGCCGTGCGGCCGCAACAGCGCGGGCAGCTGGTGCAGCCGGGTCCCCGCGCCAAGCGTCACGCGACGGGTCGCAGCGTCGACGGCGAGCACGCCCGCGAGACCGCCGAGGTCCAGCTGCACATCGGGCGCGATCGCAACGCCCGAAAAGCTGTGGCCTGAACCGACTGCCTTGACCCGCATGCCCTGCCTGGCTGCCGCCACGACGGCACGTTGCACGGCGCCGACACTCGATGGGCGCTCGATCCGAGCGGGTCTGACCGTCTCGCTGCGCGCCCAATTGCGCCACATCCCGCCGGATGCCGTCACAGAAAGGCCCGTCCCTCGCCGCGGTAGGTCGGCAGGGTGCCGACCACAGCGCCGCCGTCGACGAGGTGGAACTCATTCAGGTGTTCGCTCAACTCGCCGGACTTGGTGTGCCGCAACCACACCACATCACCGACCCGGAGGGTACCCGCCGCTTCGCCCCGGACGGGCGACTGTACCTCGCCTGCCATCTCCCGCGGAACCAGCTCGAGCCCGACCGGCCACACGATCTGCGGCAGCCGGTCCACAGCAGGGGGGCCGGATGCGACCCAGCCGCCACCGAGAATCGTCGCGGTCTCCGGCGTGGGCTTGCGCACGATCGGCAGGGCGAAGGCGGCCGCGGGCGCTGGGTGGAACGACGCGTAGGTGTCGAAGAGATGGCCGCCGAAGAGACCGCTGCCGGCCGCGATCTCGGTGACCGAGGCATCCGCCGCGGTGAATTCGATCGAACCGGTGCCCCCGCCGTTGACGAATGCGAGGTCGGCGAGCTCGCGCACAGCCTCGACAGCGCGGCCGCGACGCTCGGCGAGTTCCGCCTTGGAGTTCTTCTGCATCCAGCGCACGCTCGCGCCCCACAGCGCACGCCCGGCCGGGTTGTCGCCCACCCCGGCGATCTGCGCCTCGTACCCCATCATGCCGACGAGCGCGAAGCCGTCTCGCGCAACGATCCGGGCGGCCAGGGCACGCGCGTCATCCACGCTGTACACCGGCGAGCGCCACACACCCGTGTGCCCGAGCGCAAGCGACCGCCAGGACGAGTCAAGTTCGAGGCAGACGCGGATGCTTTCACGCTTACCAGGCGGGACGATCGCGTCGATGAAGTCGAGGTGGGCGATCGAGTCCACCATGAGCGTGACCCGTCCGGCCAGCTCTGGGGAGGTCGCCAGCCGCGCGATGGCCGCGCGGTCCGCCGTAGGGTAGCCGACCACGACATCCTCGACCGCCGGGTTGTCCGGGGTCGTCGACGCCAGCCACAGGGCCTCGTCAAGCGTGTACGCGAGCACGCCGTGGTAGCCGGGCAGCGCGAGGACCGCATCGAGCACCCCGCGCACGCGCACCGACTTGGAGGCGACGCGGATGGGCTTGCCTGCGGCGCGCCGCAGCATGTCGTTGGCGTTGTAGCGCAACGCGCCCAGGTGCAGAACGCCGAACGGCGCGTCGAGATGCTGCGTGGTGGCGGTGAGGCCCGGCCAGTACTGGCCCGGGTTCTCCCAGGAGCGCGCGGTCGTATCCGGATTTGTTGCATCCAGGCTCGTGGACAGGTCGAGCAATGTCACTACCGAACCGCTTTCACTCGGGCGACCGCGAGCGCACCCGCGAACGCGAAAACCCCCGCCATGATGAAGAGGCCCGTGAAGCCGCCGACCAGCGCGACAATGCCGGCCCCGAGCAGCGGCGCGGTGGCCTGGGGAACGGCCGTCGCTATGTTCATTATGCCGAGATCCTTGCCGCGGGATTCCGGGTCCGGCAGCACCTGAGTCGCCAGCGCCTGGTCGACCGAGAGGAAGCAGCCGTAGCCGAGGCCAAGAAGGCCGGCCGCGACCATGGCGACCGTCAGGTCGGGCAGGAACGCGAGCAGCAGCGCAGCGATTCCCTGCAGCGCGGACGCCACGAAGACGAACGCCTTGCGGCGCCCCAACCGATCCGACCATCTCCCCGCCCCGAGCGAGGCGATGATCACGAAGACCATGTAGATCAGGATCAGGGTCAGCAGGTCGTCCTGAGCATTCTTGTCCCCCAGACCGAACTCCAGGAAGTAGAGCAGGAGCGTCGTGCCGAACGCGTTGCCGAAGTTCACCAGGACCCGGCTGAGCAGCGTCCAGCCGAAATCCGGATGCTCGCGCGGGCTGATCCACAGACTCTGGATGACGCCGCGCACGGTCATCCGTGCCTTCAGCTCCGGGGGCAGCACGGCGTCGGGCAGGAACAGGAACGGAGCGACGAGGACTGCGAGCAGGATGGCCACGGCCACGTACCCAAAGAATGTGACCGTGATGAGCATGGTCACGAGCGCCACTCCGAGGATGATCCCGACCGCCTGCGGAGCGCTCAGCCAGCCGGAGACATAGCCGCGCTGGTTGACCGGAACCTGGTCACTGATGGTCGCGGTCAGTGCTGCGGTCAGTATGCAGAACCCGATCAGCGCCAGCGACCAGAAGATCCCGATGCCGACCATCGTCGTCTGCAGGCCGAGCAGGATCAGCGCGATCGCGAAGAACAGCGTGCCGATGACGATCCACGGTCGGCGGCGACCGAACCGACTCGTCGTCCGGTCGGAGAGCGCACCGGTCAGCGGGTATGCGATCACGGCGCACATGCCGGAGATGCCCGAAATGACGCCGAACGCAACGACGTTGTCGACCCAGAAGCTGCTCGCGAGCTCGGCCTCGATCTGCACGGGAAGCAGCACCTGGATGGGCGTGAGCTGCGCCATCCAGATGCCGAGCCAGGCCACCGCGAACAACGCGATCCAGCGTCCGGTGACCTTTCGGGTGGGTTCGGCGAAGACAGCCGTCGTCTGCGTTGTCGTCATGCTCTCCTCGTTGGGGTGTGAGCACGAGTATCTCGCACGGTCACGCCGCCCGGGAAGAGTGCCCAGGAAGAGTGCGTCATCCTATTCGCTGGGGCGGGTTACCTGCGCCGGCGATGTTCGAGACCAAGCGGTCGCGCGCAGCATCATCCAGAACCTTCCGAACGAGGGTTCCGGCCTGGCCGAAGTCTTACCGGCAGAAGAAGCGAAGTCTTACTGCCAGAAGAAGCGAAGTCTTACCGGCAGAAGAAAAACGGATGCCGGGCATCCGTTCTTCTGCTCGTCGCCCGGGTCAGCCCCGGAAGTGCTGGCACTCGCTGCAGAGGCCCCAGAACGTGATCTCGGCGGAGTGGATCTCGAACCCCGAGGTGTTCGAGGGGGTGAGGCAGGGCGCCGCTCCAACGACACAATCGACGTCTTCGACCCGGTTGCAGCGCTCGCACACGAGATGGTGATGGTTGTCGTCGATTCGCCTCTCGTACCGCGCCGTCGACCCGGCCGGCTCGATGCGGCGCACGAGGCCCGCGGTGTGGAGCGCGCCGAGCACGCCGTAGACGGCCTGCACTGAGGTTCCGGGAAGCGTCGGACGAACCGCCTCGAAAATCTCGTCAGCATCGGCGTGACGCCGGGTCTCGAGCGCGAGGAGGACGGCAAGGCGTTGCGCGGTCACTCGGAGGCCCACGCCATGCAAGAGGCCCGTGAGGTCGTCGGTCACCGCTTTCTGCGGCATGGTGATAGTCACGTTGCCACGTTAGTGCATTGTTTTGAATAATTCAAAAACAACAGGTCCGACGGGCGGGGCCGCGGCCCGTCTCTGTGTCTGCACCCGCGCGTCACGTCTGCACCCGCGCGCCCAGGCGCACCCGCCCCGCGCGGGCGCAGACATGCTGCTGTCGTCGTCAGATGGTCGCCGCGTAGATGACCTGCTCGGCGCCACCCTTCGTGATGCGCCTCTCGAACTGGAGTCCGATCTTCACGGCCACTCGCTGCGACGCCGCGTTGGCCGGGTTGATGATCGCAACCAATCGTCGGATGCCTCGCTGCCTGGCGAATTGCATGCACGCGGTTGCGGCCTCCGTGGCATAGCCGTTGCCTTGCGCCACACTCCGAACGTGGTAGCCCACCTCCACCTCGCGCGCGCCGTCGATGGTCTGCCAGGTCAAGCCACAATCGCCAATGAAGTCACCCTCGACCGTTTCGACAACCCATAACCCGAAGCCATGCTCCGCGTAGTTACTCTTGTTCCAGTCGATCCAGCGCTGCGCCTCGTCCCTGCTCTTCGGCGCAGGATAGTAACGCATCACATCCGGATCACCGAGGAGTGCCGCCATCTGGTCGAGGTCGGCATCCGTCATCTGCCGAAGTCGGAGACGGTCCGTTTCGAGGATGCTCACGCTATAGGTCGATCGGTTCGATCACGGACGGGTCCGCCGGGTCCACCGTGCGCACGTTGTTCACTTTGCGGTCGACCGGATAGGTCGTCATGGTCCGCGCCACTGCGAGCGAGCTCCGGTCGAGCATGGCCAGCATCTCCTCGCCGGCAGTGCCAGCCAGCTTGGTGGGGCTCAACCAGCGGTCCCAGACATCCGGGGTCAGGAAGGCCGGCATCCGATCGTGGAGCTCGCCCGATGCGTCGCGCGCCTGGCGAGTGACGACCGTGAACGTCCGTACCCAGTGGCCGGCCTCCTGCCTCGACGCGTAGAGACCGGCTGCCGCGAGCGAGGCGGTCTCGCCATGGATGAAATACGGCTGTTTGCCATCTCCCTGGTCAACCCACTCGTAGTAGCCACGCATCGGCACAATGCAGCGCTGCCCCGCGAACGCACTGCGAAACATCCCGTTACTCGCGATCGACTCCAACCGCGCATTGATCGGCGCCGGGCCGCCAGCCTTCGCCCACCCCGGCTTCAGCCCCCACTGGGCAACCTCGACCTCTCGCATCGTCTCGCCATTGTGGGTCCACTCCCGCACGATCGGGGCGGGGTCGGTGGGCGCGATGCTGTAGCCGGGGCGCCAATCGCGAAAGTCGCCGCCCTGGGCGACGTACTCCTTGATCAGCTCGTCGGTCTCGGAGTCCAACGCGAAACGTCCACACATACCGTCAGGGTAGGCGAGTCACGCGAATCTCAGTACCCCAAAGATCCCTACATGAACGCGCGCCAACCCGGGTTCTCTGGCAAGTCACTGATCTCGGGCGGGCAGGATCACCCTACTGTTATCGAGGTCTACACTCACGAGTGGGGGTGGCCTCTTCTCGAGGGCATCTGCGACGGAGGGGGGCCTCGTCGTGGCAATGAGTTCAGAGCCGGCTTCTTTCAGAAGTATGCCGACACGCTTGATGCGCGCCTGGATTGCTGGGTCGGTCGTCTACGCGGCGGTCACGCTCGGTGGCGTGTTCGCCCTTGGCACGGGATCCGCAGACGCTCAAGTTTTTGGCGACTTCACGATTCTGCTCGCAGCGGTTTTCGCGAGCGCGACCTGTTTCCACGCTTCGCGGCGGCGCGGACTGGATGCGCGCGCGTGGCTGTTCATGGGCGTGACGTGGGCGGTGTGGGCCTCAGCTCAGGCAGTGTGGACGTTCTACGGGCTCACGCTGGATCATGACTATCCCTTCCCGTCGCTGGCCGATGTGGGTTTCCTCGGTTACGCGATACCCGTGGTCATCGCACTCTTCTCGTTCCAGGTCGGCCGTTCCTCGGGAGTCGCTTTGCTGCGGACGGTGCTGGACGCAGCTGTCATCGCTTCTGCGACCCTGTTCGTGAGCTGGGACGTCGTATTGGGCCCACTCTATCGAGACGAATCGCAAACCTCGCTTGCCAGGCTCATCGAGTTGGCGTACCCGATCATCGATGTCGTACTCGCGTCGATGGTCCTCGTTTTGGCCATGCGCAGGACTCCGGGGCAGCGCCGGTCGTGGTTGATCATGGGCGCCGGAGTCCTCGCCTTGACAGTCACGGACAGCGTGTTCGACCGCGAGACCTTCGACGGAGTCACTGGTGTCACTGGCACACCGCTTGCGGTCGGCTGGGTTCTGGGGTTCCTTCTGATTGCGTTCGCCGCGGTGACCCCCCAACGCGCTGGGTCACGGATGGACGGACGTCGGTACACATTGGCGCTCGAACTGCTTCCATACGTTCCCGTCGCCGCGGCATGCATCTTTGCCTTCCAGAACAACACGGGCGACCCGTTTCTTATCTTCAGCGGGCTGATCGTGGTGGTGCTCGTGTTCGTGCGGCAGGTGGTGATCGTGTATGAGAACGTCACGCTTACGCGCGAACTCGAGGAGAAGGTCGCCAAGCGGACGGCCGAAATCGAGGGTCTGGCTGCCATCGTGAACTCGTCGGGTGATGCCATCATGGGCACGGATAACGAAGGGGTCATCACGAGTTGGAACCCGGGGGCAGAGGCGTTGTTCGGCTACACCCCGGAGGAGGCAATCGGCCGCAACCACAGCTTCCTGAGGTCTGGCGAACCGCGTGGCACCGAGGGCGCCGGCCTCCGTGAGCTGATCGAAACAGGGATACCTGCCTCGTACCAATCGGAGCTCGCCCGTAAGGACGGCTCGATCGTCCCAGTTGCGCTGACCGCGTCGCCGATCCGCGGCGAGGGCGGCATCCGAGGCGTTGCCATGATCGGGCAGGACATCTCGGAGCGTCGAGAGACCGAAGTCGCTCTTTCGCTCGCCCGCGAGGAGGCGCTGGAGTCGAGCCGGCTGAAGTCCGAATTCCTTGCAACCATGAGCCACGAGATTCGCACC
>JAUZGC010000134.1 GCA_030840105.1 Microbacteriaceae bacterium | reverse complement strand
AGCTCCCTGGCCGGCTCACGGTCGAGTTCGGCGACGAGCCCCGAGACATGGGAGACCGCCGCGAACGCATGCTCCGCGGCCAGGCGGTCGGTGAAGCGCGCGTCCGTGTCCGGCACCGCAGCGAGTGCGGTCGGGGGAGCGGATGTCGCCAGCTCGGCACTTGACGGCAGCCCCAGCCCCGGCCAAGCGGCGAACTGTTCCCGAACCGACTCGTATGCGGCGAAACCCTCCCCGGAGCCTCCGGCGTTCTCGCTCGAGCGCTCGGCCAGCGCGAGATCCGCGGCGCGGCCCAGGCGGTCGGCAACGGCGCGCTGATCGGGAGCCGGGGAGGCGCCCCAGCCCATGAGTCGCGCAGCGACATCCGCAGCGCTTGCCGCGCCTCCGGTGACGGTCGTGAGTGCGGCGATAGTCGCGAGGGTTGGGCGGTCGAGCCGCGAGAGTGCGCGCTGGATCGAGTCGCGATCGAGGAGCGCTTCAGCGAGGTCAAAGAAGTCATTGATGCCGGTTGCGGCGATCTGTCGATCGGCCACAAGCGCGCCCAGCGCGATGTCGTCCATCGTGCGCAGCCGTGCGGCGAGGGAGAGCGTGTTCGTCACAGTTCTCCTTCAGCCGAAGACCAGGTAGCCTCTAGCGTTGCGCTTCGCGATTCGCGCGGCTCCTGCGTGTCCCGCTCACGATGAGGAGCACGATCATCAGTATGAACCCGATTGGCAGGGCGACGAGCGGCAGGACCAGAATCGTGGGCCACACGCCGTGGCTGAATCCGTTGTTCGAACCAACTCCGAAAGCCGTTCCCGCGATCACCGCCGCAATGGACAGAAGCGACGCGAGGACGAGGCCTCCAATGATGAATGCCAGCGTGCGCTGAAGTCGGCTGGCTGGTTGCGGGGTCTCGTCGGTCACAAAATCAAGGATAATTGAGTTTGGTCACCAGGTCGCCCATCTGAAAGAGGTTCCGATGCCCACCGGCAAGGTCAAGTTCTACGACGAGGACAAGGGCTTCGGCTTCATCAGTACTGATGACGGCCAGGAGGTTTTCCTGCACGCCTCTGCGCTCCCCGCGGGAGCTGTAGTCAAGGCTGGCGCCCGCCTCGAGTTCGGCATTGCGGATGGCAAGCGTGGCGCCCAGGCGCTCTCGGTGCGCGTTCTCGACGCCCCGCCGAGCATGGTCAAGCTCAATCGCAAGTCGGCGGACGACATGGCAATCATCATCGAGGACCTCGTGAAGCTCCTCGACGGAATCGGCAGCAGCCTGAAGCGGGGCAAGTACCCCGACAACGCGCACAGCAAGAAGATCGCCGCCGTGCTTCGCCGGGTGGCGGACGATCTGGATGCCTGACAACACCGTGAACGATGCGGCGTCGGTTTCCGACGCCCCCGCCCTCGTGCCTGACGCGCCCGCCCTCGTGCCTGACTCCGTGCTGCTGGCGTCCGTCGATGCCGCGCGCGCCGCTCTGCTCGAGATCACGCCGGCCACCACGATCGGCGAGCCGATCGGTCACGTCGTCGAGGACGAGCACGTGCTCTCCCTCTTATTCGAAAGCACGCTGCCCGGCTACCCGGGTTGGCGCTGGACCGTCACGCTCTCGCGCATCGACGACGAGTCGGAGCCGACCGTGCTCGAAACCGAGCTCACGCCGGGCGAGCGCGCCCTGCTCGCGCCCGATTGGGTTCCATGGTCGGAGCGGCTGGCCGATTACGAGGCCGCGCAGGAGGCCTTGCGCGCCGAGGAAGCAGGTAACGCCGAGGGTGACGACGACCTCGATGACGACGACGCTGACGAGGACGACGACGACCTCGATGACGACGACGATGACGACCTCGATGATGACGACGATGACGATGACGACGACGACGACATCCGTGGTCCGGCGCTCCACAGCGGAGACATCGACGGCGTCGATATCGACGAGCTAGCGGCGCCTGATGCTGAGGTAGATGAGTCCGACGACGCCGAGGGCGAGTCCGACGACTACGGTCCAGAGCCACCACAGGTGGCCACCGGCGACGAGTTCACCCGTCAGTAGCAGCAGCGCGACGAGAGCAACCAGCCAGAGCACCAGCCCGGCGAGCACGGCCCTGCGGTCGTCGGTCTGAACGGGAGCAGGGTCGGGGCGACGTTCGCTGTCTTTCAGCCAGAGTCGCATCCGCATCCTCTCCCGCGTGCTGCCCGGTTAGCCGAGCTGGTCGATGACGTACTCGACGGACCCGATGAGCGCACGCACGTCGTCGGGCTCAATTGCCACAAACGTGGCGACGCGCAGCTGGTTTCGGCCGAGCTTGCGGTACGGCTCCGTGTCGACGATGCCGTTCGCGCGCAACGCCTTGGCAACGGCCGCGGCATCCACCCGCTCGTCGAAGTCGATCGTGGCGACGACCTGCGACCGGTGCTCGGGGTTCGCGACGAACGGCGTCGCGTAGTCGACCGAGTCTGCCCAGTCATACAGGGCGGATGACGACTCCGTCGTACGCGCCGACGCCCACCCGAGGCCGCCGTTGCCATTGATCCAGTCGACCTGGTTCTCGAGCATGAGCAGGGTCGCGACGGCAGGCGTGTTCAGCGTCTGGTTGAGGCGGGAGTTGTCGATCGCGTTCTTGATGCTGAGGAACTCCGGGATGTAACGGCCGCTCGCGGCGATGCGCTCGACGCGCTCGATTGCGGCGGGGGAGAAGAGGGCGAACCAGAGTCCGCCATCCGATGCGAAGTTCTTCTGCGGTGCGAAGTAGTAGACGTCGGCCTGGCTGGGGTCGAAGTCCGCGCCGCCGGCCGCGCTCGTGGCGTCGATGACGGTGAGTGCGCCGGCATCGCCTGCCACGCGGGTGACGGGGGCCATGACGCCGGTCGACGTCTCGTTGTGCGGCCAGGCATAGACATCGACACCCTCGATGACCTCGAACTCGCTGCGCGATCCGCCCGGAGCCTCGATCACGTGCGGCGCGTCGAGCCACGGAGCAGCGGCTGCGGCAGCGAACTTGCCGCCGAACTCGCCGAAGACGAGGTTCTGGCTGCGCTTCTCGATGAGCGAGAAGGCCGCGGCATCCCAGAATGCGGTGGATCCGCCGTTGCCGATGACGACCTCGTAGCCCTCGGGCAGG
>JAUZGC010000127.1 GCA_030840105.1 Microbacteriaceae bacterium | reverse complement strand
TCTGCGTCAGCTTCACCCAGATTCCGACGAGCGGCAGGTGCAGGACGACCAGCATGACGTTCCCGATGAACATGCTCGCGATGACCGCCCAGACAAAGCTTCCGCTCTGCTTGAACAGGTCGGGGCCTGGCTGCAGCCCGTAAATCATCAGACCGGCGAGGAGGATCGCCAGGGGCGGTGAGCTCGGAATGCCGAGCGTGAAGAGAGGAATGAAGCCTGACGAAGCCGTAGCGTTTCCGGCGGCCTCCGGTGCTGCCACGCCCCGAAGCTCGCCCTTTCCGAAGAGGCCCGGATTCTTGGAGACGCGCTTCTCAACATCGTAAGAGAGGAACGCCGACACGGCCGGGGATGCGCCGGGCAGCAGACCGAGGAAGAATCCGATGAGGCCACTGCGCACCATCGTCGGCGCGGTGTGCTTCAGGTCCGCCCGACTCGGGTAGACGCTGCCGATCTTCTCGGCCGCCGTGGCCGGCGTGCGTGAGCCCATCCCGATGATGACCTCGGAAATCGCAAACAGCCCGATGATCACGCTCACCATTTCGACTCCGGCAGACAGCGGAGCAAAGCCGAAGGTGAAGCGTGCGTGTCCGCTGGATGGGCCGACTCCGACCATGGACACGAGGTAGCCGGCCAGCCCCATGACCAGCCCCTTCGCGACCGAGGCACCGGAGAGATTCACGATCACCGTGAGGGTCAGGATCATGAGCGCGAAATACTCCGGTGGCCCGAACTTGAGCGCCTGGTCTGCGAGCAGGGGAGCGAAGAAGATCAGCCCGAGCACACCAAGCAGGCCGGCGACGAACGACGAGATCGCCGCGATCCCGAGTGCCGGTCCGCCCTTCCCTTGCTTCGCTAGTGGGTATCCGTCCAGCGTGACCGGAACCGCCTGGAGCTCCGCCGGAATACCGAGCAGGATGGCCGTGGTCGATCCACCGTAGACGGCACCGTAATAGATTCCAGCCAGCATGATGATGCCCTGCACGGGACCGAGCGCGGTCGTGAACGGCATGAGGATCGCGATGGCCGGGGTGGGGCCGATGCCGGGGATCATCCCGGCAAGCGAACCGATCAACACCCCGATGAGTGCCATTAAGAGGTTGGCCGGCGTCAGTGCGTTCGCGAAGCCGCCAAGCAGCATGCCAAGTGAGTTCATGTTCATGCCTCCTTTCGTCAGAAAGTGAAAATGCCGGTCGGGAGTGCAATGTTCAGGAGCTGGATCAGCACCACATAGAGCACGAGGGTGATGACGCCGGCGTAGACCGTCGCCCGGATCCAGCCGTATCCGCTGACAACCTTGAACAGCCCGAACGAGGCCAGGAGGGTGCCGACGACATAACCGAGCTCGCTGATCGCCCACCAATACGCGAAGAGGATCACGACCGTGCCGAACATCTGCAGCCGGGCCTTGCGATCGGCCCTCTCGATTTCGTATGGGGGAGTCTTGACCACGAAAACCAGCAACAGTCCCATGACCACAAGGAGCGTGCCGACGACGCCCGGCATGACGAAGTCGCCGGAGGTGGAGTTCAGGCGGAACGGATAGAGAATGGCCGCCTCGACCAGGGAGCCGGCGCCGACCGCGATGCTGACGAGGCCGCCGATCTTGTCCTGCTTCATACCGGCTGTTCCAGCTGGAACAACTGGCCCCAGCCGTGCACGGCCCGGGGGTCCACACCAGCGAGCTTCAGCGATTTCCACGTCACCGCGGCGATCGAGTCGACGATGACGACACCGTACTTGCTCTCCAGGTATTCGATGTTCTCGATCACGGGAAAGTTCGTGCACGGCACACTGACCACGTCAGCGGGAGCGTCGGTGACCCGTGCGAACATCGACTCGATCGTTTCCAGGCTGACCGATCCGATGTCCTTGTTGACGGTCAGCGCGCAGCCCTCGACGTTGATCGCTGTGAATCCGGAATTGAGGTACTGGCCGACGATGAGGGTGTTCATCTCCGGAATGTACGGGGTGACGAGGTGACAGGTTGAGGCATCGAGCGCGTCAAACGCGTCCAGCATCGCCAGCGTTGCCGTCGTGGCGGCGATCCCCGTGTTCGCCGTGATCAGCTCGCAGAGTTCGCGGTCGATATCCGGGCCCATCCAGCTTCCGGATGCGCCGTTCCATGCGATGACGTCGACCTCGGCGTCGGCCAGCAACTCGGCAGCGCGCAGCATCGGGTCGTAGTCGAACTGGCTCAGTGAACTCTGTTCGAGCGAGATGTGCGTGACGGGAAATCGGGAGAAGTAGCAGTCGGCTTCGCTGACCCCGCTCAGCATCTTCGCCGAGACCGGCTCGAGGAGGGTATTCGAAGACGGGGTGAGCATTCCGAGTCGTTTGGGCGTGTTCATGCTGATCAATTCCTCTGGTTCTCTGCTATCGGTTCGTGGTCGTCGTGCTGTCGCCGTGGCCGGTGTCGGGAAGGATGACGAACCCGCTTGCCTCCTGGAAGGCGTACGCCGCGCGAAGGACGATGTCGTCTTCGAAGTGCCTGCCCACGAGCTGCATCCCGACCGGCATCCCGTTCACCGCGGCGCACGGGACGCTGATCGCGGGGTGGCCGGTGTAGTTGAACGGTGCCGTGTTGCGCGAGAATGCCGCATTTCCCGGCTCACCGCGCGAGAGGAAGTACTCCATCTCCTCCACGTAGTTCGTGGGCTCGACGTAGCGGGGAGCGGTGGTCGGCTTGGTCGGGCAGATCAGGAGATCGACCTCGGCGAAGGCAGCGTCGTATGCGCGCCGAATCGCAGCACGTACGTTCTGCGCCTTCGCGTAGAACCGCCCGTGGTAGCGATCGTGCAGGTACTCGGCGAACGTCGCGTTGAGCTTCGAGCTCAGTGGCAGTTCGTAGCCGGCCGCCTGCTTGAACCGGCCGAAGGCCGTGATCAGCGAGATCGGGTAGTACGTGTCAGCACTTGTGCCGCCCAGGTTGGAGTCGAACAGGTACCGCGTGCCTTCGGCCATGATTATGGATGCCGGCACGTACGCGTCCGTGTGTGCCGGAACGGAGATCCTCGTCACCGTGGCACCGGCCCCCCGGAGCACGTCGGTGGCGGCCAGGACCGCGTCGTTCACGTCGGCGTCCAGCCCTGGGTAGCCGAATCCCTCGTCGAGGATTCCGATCCGCAACCCGTCGACGCCGCGGTCGAGCAACGACGAATAGTCGGGGATCTCCGGCATCGACCTCTGCCGCGGGTCGCTGCCATCCGGACCGGCGATGCACTGCAGAGTCAACGCGGTGTCTTCCACGCGGCGCGTCATCGGGCCCAGGTAGTCCAGACTCGGATCCGCCCCGACTGCTCCGGTGTGCGGTACGAGACCGAAGGTCGGCTTCAGCCCCACGACCCCGCAGTAGCTCGCCGGGTTACGGACCGAGCCGCCCTGGTCGCCACCGATCGCGATGTCGACGTATCCCCCGGCCACCGCGGCCCCGGCGCCTGACGACGAACCGCCGGAGACGAATCCGGTGCCGTGCGGGTTCAGCGTCCGGCCGAAGTTGCCCGTCCCGAGCAGCCCGCCCCCGCTCGCGAAGTCATCCATGTTGAGCTTGCCAATGACCGTGGCGCCGCTGTCGAGCAGGCGCGTGACAACGGTCGCGTCGACATCCGCGATGTAGCCGTCCATGAAATGGGAACCAAGCGTGAGTGGAACCCCGGCGACCGAAATGTGGTCCTTCAGCGCCACGGTCTTGCCGGCGAGCGGTCCGGATTCCGCGCCGTCGATCCGGAACTTGCTGATGAAGGCGTTCAGCGGATCTTCGTCGACCGACGGCCGGTAGCTGGCGCCCCTCGGGCGCTGCTCGTGTTCTTCGGTGAAGTGTGCCTCGTAGAACTGGTCGACCTCTTTGAGCTTGGCTACGATGCGCTCCCGGACGATCTCCGCCTCCGGCGTCGTGAAGTCGAGCCCAAGCTTCTCCCCCAGCGCCAGGATCTCTGCGGAATCGGGAATCCTCAACATGCGACCGCCTCCAGTGTGTTGTTCTGGTGGGCAGTCGCATTGAGCATCGCACCCTCCCGCTCGTACGCGTATGCGAACCGGTACAGGTCGGCTTCCCCGTTGGCGCGCCCCATGAGTTGGAGACCGGCCGGCAGGCCGGCATCCGACCACCCGCACGGAATCGACATGCTCGGAAGGCCGGTCAGGTTGGCGGAGCCCATGAACCGGGTCATCGCCGCCCGCACCGGGCTGAGTACCCCATCGACGCGGACCTCTCGTTGCTGGAGGTTCTGGGCGTAGATCGGCAGGGTCGGTGTCGCGATGACGTCGACCCCGCTCAGCACCTGCGCGAACACGGCCGTCGCGATGGTGCCGACACGCCGCGCCTCGATGTAGTCGCTCGCCGTGTACGACTTCCCCTCGAGCAGCCGGTCGCGAACCTCGTCGTCGTATTCGTCGGGGAAATCCCTCAGCATGTCCCGGTGCTGGGCAAACGACTCGCTCTGGATGATCGTCTGGTGCGCACGGTGGATCACGTCGAGCTCGGGAATGTCGATGGGGCGGAGCGTGGCCCCGAGGCTCTCGTAGACGTCGAGTGCCACACGCACAGTGGCCGCGACATCCGGATCCATGCGCTCGAAGAAGTACGAGGACGGGACGCCGATCACGGTCCCGGTGAGGCTCTCGCCGAGTCGACGCGTGAAGTCCTCGGCCGTGGGGTGGGTCGGTTGCGCGTCCCCGATGCCGTGACCGACCAGTCCGTTCAGGAGGATGGCGTTGTCTTCAACGGTCCTCGACAGCGGGCCGACATGATCGAGGCTCGTGCTCAGCGGGTAGACGCCGACGGTGCTCACCCGACCGAACGTCGGCTTCATTCCGACGATTCCACAGGCCGCGGCGGGCATCCGGATTGATCCGCCGGTGTCCGTGCCGACCGCACCGAAGCAGAGGCCGGCGGCGACCGCAGCCGCGGACCCGCTGCTCGATCCCCCGGTCATCTTCGACAGGTCTCGGGGGTTCTTCACGGCGCCGAAATAGGAGCGGTCCCCGGTCGGTCCGTAGGCGAACTGGTGCGTGTTGTGCTTGCCGACGATCACGGCTCCGGCCGCGACGAGCCGGTCCACCACCACGGCACTGGCCGCGGGTACGAAATCCTTGAAGTGGGCCGCGCCCTTGGTTGTCCGCACACCGCGGGTATCGATCATGTCCTTGATGCCCAATGGAACTCCGTGGAGCGGCCCGCGCCAGGATCCTGCACCGATCTCCCGCTCGGCCTCGGCAGCGCTGGCGCGTGCCTCGTCTGACATGACGGTGATGTACGCGTTGATCATCGGGTTCGCTGCGTCGATCCTCGAGAGGATCAGCTCGGTCACCTCAACGGGCGAGATCACTCGATCTCGGATGGCGCGAGAAAGCCTGCTTATCGACCAATCCGCCGCGGTCTCGTTCTGCATTGTGCTGCTTGCGCCCTTCTCGACATCCTTGCCGGCCCCGCCCCGGATTCACACCCAGTCGTGACGTGATCGGTACTGTAACAGACGTATGCGTTAACTGGATTTCGGCGAGTGGCAGCACAATCGGGCGCGCCCGCGCATCGCGCCAGGGGCCGCGGCGGCGCGTGGGTGGAGCCCGCCGCCGCCACCACGCAGGCAGGTCGTATTTTGGCAATTGGTCACTGTGTCGTCTCCGAGAAATCCCGTTTGATCTGGCTTTTCATTCGAATTGGCGCACCGAGTTGTGCCGTAAGTACAGTGGTGACACGCCGGGCGGAGCGTCACAAATCATCGGCCCCGTGGCACCCTGTCTGCGGGCAAACTGCGTGACCTCACCGATCATCGGGCGGATTTAATGCATAAGTTGAGGATGCCTCTCCTCGTCGCACGTGCCCCATCAGCGGGTCGAAGACAGGGGAGCGCGGCGCGATCCAATTCGGCAACTGACCGGGTACTTTGCCGTCGGCCGAGTCGGTGGGAACCGGCCGAAACGGTCCAATCGAGCCCGCGAACCGCCACGGCAACCGTTTTACATACCTGTAACACGCTCTTTACACGCGAGTGGCCGCTGACCGGCCGCGGGCACGCGAATCAGGATTCGGCGGGAGGCGGCGTGGCGGCGAATGTTGCCTTGATCATGTTCTCGGCGTCGGCGTCGAGCTGGCTTGCCGCCTGGTTGGCTTCCTCAACCGCACGCACAATCTCGTCGCGTTGGATTCGCACTCCACGCGGTGCATCGATGCCGATCCGGATCGCGTCGCCTCGCGACTCGAGGACCGTGACGACGATATCGTCACCGATCATGACCCGTTCCCCCGCTTTACGCGTAAGCACCAACACGCCATCAGCCTAACCCGGCGTTGCCGCGCTTACCGAGGACGGCGTGGCTCAGTCTTACGCGGCGGCGTGGCTACTCCGCGTGGCTGACATCCCACAGGTGGTGCACGGGATCGTGGATGAAGTAGAGGGCGAGCGACTCGACGGTGAACGCCGAACCATCGCTGCGGCGCCCGGTGCGCCCGAGCGCATCGGGCGGGACCGCCTCGAACGCGGCCGCCAGTTCCTCGCCCGCGTCGCCGAGTTGTGCGCCAACCGTTTCAGGATCCTGCTCGTTGTAACGCTCCGCGACGGCCGTCGCATCCTGATCCCAGTTCGCGAACGGCGGGTCGGTCTCCGTGAGCATGAGCGCGAGTCGCTCACTGTAGACGCGGAAGGCATCCCGCACGTGCGCGGCATACTCGAGCGTCGACCACGTGCTCTCATCCGGTCGAACCCGCACATTGTCGCGACTGAGCGCTGCCGCCCAGCCGGCCACGTTCTCCCGAATCATGGCGGGCACGTCGTTGAAGGTGAGCGTGCTGACATCGAACCCACATTCGGGGCAGCGGCGCTCGAGTACCCAGGTCCAGTTCTTCGTATCCGGGATGATGGCCATGCTTGCGAGTCTAGAGGCCTCGATGCAACCGCGGCGCTACTTTGCAGGGGTAGCGGCGGGCGGACAGACGGCCAGTCCCTTGAGGGCGTCGGCGGCCTGTTTCGTCGACCATGGCAGCGCGATGACGGGCGCGGACCCCGACCGGGCGGGCGCCGTCGACGCGATCGAGGCGAGTTGCAGAGCAAGCGTTCGCGCGAAGTCGCTGCCAGACGTCGAGTTATTGAGCATCACGACAACCGTCAGTCCTGTCTTCGGATCGGTCAGCATGGCCGAAATGAATCCGGGAATCTCGCCGTCATACCCACGGAGCGGCCCGAACTGCATTGCGCCGAGACCGTAGCGCTCCCAGGACGACGCTTTCGCACCCAACGGAATGGTCTTCCACTGCTCCGCGCTCGAAGCCTTGGAAACGAGGACTCCGGTCGCAAGCGCTTCGACGTACGTCTTCAGGTCGCTGAGCGACGAGACCGCTCCGCTGGCCGGCCCACCCGCCGAGGGTGACAGAGTGGTCGCGTCCACGACCGTGCCACAGACCGGTGCGCCGGCGGCATCCAATGCCGTTGCGTAGCCACGCGGGTACGGCTGGGGGAGCGTGTAGTCGTCGGCCGCCGGCAAGGAGGTCCCGGTCATGCCCAGCCTGTCGAAGATGTAGGTCCGGTACAGCTCGTTCCAGTCCTTTCCCGTCGCAGCCTGCAGCGCCATGCCGAGCA
>JAUZGC010000054.1 GCA_030840105.1 Microbacteriaceae bacterium | reverse complement strand
AGAAGGCCCAGGATGAGACCCGCCGCTGCAAGGGGGTACAGCCAGCCGATCTGGCTCGCATAATCCGGCAGGAGGAATTTCAGCGGGGTGTGCCCGAGTGCGCCGGGGAACAGCCCGACCGTCGCTATCCTTCCGCTCGGGCTGCCGAGCGGATCGCTGCCGAGTGCCCCTGGGAAGCCGTCGGCGATGAAGCGGTCGACCCCGTTGTAGCCGAGGACGTTCGTGAAGATGTTGTTGTTGAGGGTCCCGTCGACGTAAGGCCGCTGCGAAGCAGGAAAGAGGGCCATCGCCGTTATCCAGGAGAAGGACGCGACGATTGTGACGGCGGCCAGGGAGAGGACGACCCGGATCTTATGCGCGAGCGGGAATGCGGCGACCACGAGGTAGACGACAACCATCGCGGGCAGGACGAGCCACGCCTGGAGCATCTTCGCCTGGAATCCCAACCCGATGAACGCGCCGGCGAGGAGCATGTAGCGACGCTTGTCCGTGTCCATGCAGCGCTGCCAGGCCGCGATGGCGAGCGTGGTGCTCATCGTCAGCATCCCGTCCTCCATCGTGTGGGAGAACATCGAGACGAGCAGGGGCGTGAGCGCCATGACCGTCGCGCCGATCAGCCCGCCGAGCGGGCCGAACCAGCGACGGATGATGTAGAAGGTGGCGACGATGGTGATGAGGCCCTCGATCACCTGGGGCAAGGCGAGCGACCATTGGCTGAATCCGAAGACCCGGGCCGAGAGGGCCTGCGGTATCAGGAAGCCAGAGAGCTTGTCCAGGGTGATCGTCGATTGCGGATCGAAAGCGCCGAAGAAGAAGGCCTTCCAGCTCTCCGACATGCTCTTGGCCGCCGCCGCGTAGTAGTCCGAATATCCGCTGGAACCGATGTTCCAGCTGTAGAGAACCGCACAGCCAACAACAAGGATGAGCAGGGACCAGCGTGCCCAGCGTGGCGTGGCAGGTGAATCGTGTGTCTTCGATCGCGTGTTCGCGAGCGTGCTGGGGCTAATCATCTCAGTCGGGTTGTTGCAGGCGCGCGGTGCGCTACAGCCAGCCAGCCTCTTCCAGTGCGCATCGGGCTTCGTGGCGGGCGGAGTATGCGGTGTGCACGCCCTCGATGTCGCGATAGTTCTGGTGGCCAGGTCCCGCCCACAGGATCGAATCGCCCTCGGCCGCCAGTTTGACCGCCTCGCGAATCGCCTGTTTCGGATCGGCCACCTCAAGGATCTGGTGGAGAGGATCGGTCTCGCGGGCCGCCGCGAGGAGCGCCGCCCGGATTGAGGCGGGGTCTTCGAATCGCGGATGATGATCGGTCACGATCAGCACGTCACTGCCGAGCACGGCGGCCCTCGACATCGCCGGGCGCTTGGATGCATCACGGTCGCCGTCGGCACCGAACACCATGATGACCTTGCCCTGCGTGATCGTCCGAACCGCGGCCAGGGTGTTCTCGAATGCGTCGGGGCTGTGTCCGAAGTCGACGAAGAGCGACGGCCCGCGGTCGCCAGAGATGCGTTCACTCCGTCCGGGGAGGTAGACGTCGATCCGGCCGGCGCGCTCCACCGCGGTGGCGATGTCGTCGAACTCGTAGCCACCCTCGCAGAGCATCGCGATGGCAAGGCCCGCGTTCGCCGCCATGTGCCTGCCGATGACGGGGACGATCGTGCTGAGCGTCCGTCCGTCCCTGGCGGTCAGCGTGAAGCTCACGCCTCGCGGTTCCTCGTCTGTCACCTCAACACGCCAGTCGGCGTCGACCCCGGCACGTGATGAGACCGTTGTCAGAGGGATAGTCGCCAAACGGATCAGCTCGTCGGCCCACTCGCTGTCGAGGGAGATGACCGCCCGCTTGGCGCGGTCGGGCTGGAAAAACTGGGCCTTCGCCTCAAGGTACGAGCGCATGTCGCCGTAGTCGTCGAGGTGGTCATGGCTCAGATTCGTGAAGCCGGCCACGTCGAAGATCGTGCCGTCGACGCGATGACGCGTGAGAGCCTGCGCGCTCACCTCGATGGCGACCGCGGTCACCGCATCCTCTTTCATTCGCGCCAGGAGGGCCTGTAGCTCGCTGGCCTCGGGCGTCGTCAGGCCACTGATTGTTTCCACGCCTCCGATATGGCGTTCTGCCGTCGAGCTCAAGCCCGTGACCACGCCCAACTGGCGAAGGATTGCCTCGATGAAGTAGACCGTCGACGTCTTGCCGTTCGTTCCCGTGACGCCGAAGAGGGTGAGCCCCTCGCCGGGGTTGCCATAGATCCATGCGGATACCGCGCCGAGGACGGCGCGTGGCTCCGGTGCCACCACGATGGGCAGACCCGCCCCTTCCGCAAGCGCTACCCCCGCTGGATCTGTGAGGATCGCGACCGCTCCGTTCTCGCGTGCGGCCTGAGCAAGCTCTGCGCCGTGACGACGGGCGCCGCGGATGGCGACAAAGAGATCGCCAGGGCGCACGTCGGCCGTGCTGACGGTGATTCCGGACATCTCGACCCCGGCGACGGTGCCGTGGTGCTCGAATGCGAACTCTCCGATGAGGTCACCGAGCGCCTTCGCCGGGTTCGCACGCGGGCGGAGTGTGGGGGATACGTCTGCGATCATCGGATCCTCGTTAGTCGGTCGGGTGGACGCCATCGCACGCAGCCGCACCAGTGGCTCGACCGGCGTCGCGTGCGGAACGGGGTATACGGATTTCGATCATTTGAGCGACGCCTAGTAACCCCTCAACGATAATATGTGCTTCCTGAACGACTCCTTACTGTGGCCCGGGCGAGCCTTAGAGTCGCCCGTATTCTGGCCGGGCGTGGTCGACCGAACCCTAGTATGGGGTGATGTCCGAACGCTCAGTTGATCCACGCGCCGCCGAATCCGGCGTGGCCGAAATGGGCCGCCTGGCTGACGCAGGCCAGACCGAGGCGGGCACGGTCAATCGGTCTGGGGATGCCCCGATCGTCATCGACCCGCGCGCGACCATCGGGGCCGCGACCATCGACATCCTTCTTGTGCTGCTGTTCGTTCTGATCGGTCGCGGCAGCCACAACGAGGGCTTCAGCCCTCTCGGCACCCTGCAGACGCTGTGGCCATTCGTCGCCGGCCTCGCACTCGGGTGGGTCGTGACCTTCGCCTGGCGTCACCCTCGCCACATCTCCTGGCCGGGCATTCCGATCTGGCTGGTGACGATCGCCGCGGGGATGCTCCTTCGGATGGCGAGCGGCCAGGGCGTGCAGTTGAGCTTCGTCATCGTGGCGTCCATCGTGCTCGGCGTGTTCCTCGTGGGGTGGCGTGTGCTCGTCCGGCTTGTGGGCACTGCGGCCCGGCGCCGAGCGGCGCGATGAGCTCCTGACCTTCGGCGTATTCCGTGGCCCGCGGTGGTCACAGGCAGAGGCGCTATTCCCCGATCGGCCCCAACACCGCGTTCGCCACGGTGGAGTGCGCCGACTCGTCGTCGGACGGATGGAACAGTCCGGCCAGCACATCGCGGTAGAGCCGGCCGAGCTCACTCGTCGCGAAATAGGTGGATCCGCCGCTCACTCGCACGGCGTGGTCGACCACGAAGCGTGCGTTCTCCGTCGCGCGCACCTTGAGCCCCACGAGCTTCGGGAACCATGCGGCCCCGTGGTCCGCGAGGGTGTCGACATCTCTTGCGAGGGAGTCGAGCTGCGGGTAGATGCCGTCCTGGGCGATCGCGGCGTGGGCGATCCGCCAGCGGATGTCGGGATCCTGCGCGTAGCTCTTTCCGTCGTTCTTGAGCGAGGTCCGCCGGTGTGCGGCGGCGACACCGAGTTCGAGCGCGCGCTTGCCGATGCCGGTGTAGACGGCGGAGAGCAGGATCTCGAAGTTCGCGAAGATCGCGAAAACGAGTGAATCCGGGTTGGGTCCAGGGTCGAGACGCCTGATGATGCGGTCGGCCGGTGCGAGGGCGCCACTGAGAACGGTGGTGTTGCTCTGGCTCGCGCGCATGCCAAGCGTGTCCCAGTCCTCCTTGACCTCGAAGCCGCCGCCGTCGCGGGTGATGAAGCCGTAGACGATCTTGGGCGCGTCCGGGCTGGTCGTGTCGAGGCCCATCGTGCCAAGACGCGTCCAGACCGGCGAGAGCGACGTGAAGATCTTGGTGCCGTAAAAGCGGTAGCCGCCGTCTGGCTCGGGGCGGGCATCCGTCGTCGACCCGAACAGCACGAGGTCATTGCCGGCTTCGCTCAATCCGAAACCGAAGACTTCGCCGGCGGCGGCCTCGGTCAGCACGAACTCGAGCGACGCATCGCCGCGATCGCGCAGAACCTTGGCGACCCCCGTCCAGACGAGGTGCATGTTGACGGCGAGGGCGGTGGATGGCGCGGCCGAGGCGAGCCGCAGCTGTTCGCGAGCCGTCTGCTCGAGACTGAGGCCGAGCCCGCCCAGCTCGGCCGGCACGAGCGCTGTGAGGTAGCCGAGTTCTCGAAGCTCCGCGAAGTCTTCCGTGAAGAACGTATTCTCGCGGTCGTAGCCGGCTGCGCGCGAGCGGATGCGCTCGAGCAGTTCGTCGCTCAGCAACGGCGCGTCCTCAGCGGATGTCTGGTGCGGCGTGGTCACGCATCCAGCCTACGCAGCAGCGCGCCTTTTGCGGCCGGCGCGCCAGATGATCCACCAGACCAGTCCGCCGAGCAGGCCGAACACGATGAGCCAGGGGATCGCGACGCCGAGGACGATGAGGAAGCCGTTCGCCGCGACGACGAGCGCGTTCCAGCCGGCGATGATCCCGCCCCAGAAACTGTCGGGTGCACCGGCTGGGACGACCCCCTCGGAATGCAGCTCGAGCGTGATGGTCGACATGCTCACCTGGTCGTTGAGATAGGCCTGCTGGGATTTCAGGCTGTCCAACTCGGCCTGGCGCTCGGACAGCGCCGACTCGATCGTGATCATGTCTGCCACGGTGGTCGCCTTGGACAGGAGCCCGAGCAGCCGATCGACCGAGGTCTGCAGCGCCGTGATGCGGGCGTTGATGTCCTTGACCTGCGTGGTGACATCCGACGTGTTGATCGTCACGTTATCGACCCGGCCGAGGCGCTGCAGTGTCGTCAGAGTGGCGTCGAGCTTGGCTGACGGGATCCGGAGCACGAGGGTCGCGCTCGCACGTGTGGTGTCCGTCGCGGGTTGTTCGGTGCGACTGTCCACCCGGCCGCCGGCGGCGGTGACGGTCTGCGACGCACGGGTCGCAGCAGCGATCGGGTCGGCGACCGTGAGCGAGACGGTACCCGTCGTGACGACCTGCCGGTCAGAGGGCAGCACCTGGCTGTCGGCGGCGCCGGACACCTTGCCGGGAGCCGAGCCACCGGACTGCCCAGGGGCTCCGGTGCTCACCGCCGATCCGCTGGAATTTGAGCCGGATGACGTGCATCCGACGAGGAGAAGCGCTGCGAGGACGACGATGGCCCCACCCAATGTGCGGTTCATGGCATAACTGTAGGAGTCGGCCGGTGCGCGCGGGTGTGTTTTCGCCGCCAATCAGGTCACGATCGCATCTCGTCGCCACCATAGGATTGGACGATGAAGCAGCGCGCAATCGACAGGATGGGTCAGACGGTTTCCGTCATCGGCCTCGGCACGTGGCAACTCGGGGGCGACTGGGGCGAGGTGACTGACGCGGACGCGCTCGCTGTTCTGGAGGCATCCGTCGACGCTGGCGTCACCTTCTTCGATACGGCGGACGTCTACGGCGACGGCCGAAGCGAGCAGGTCATCGGGCGCTTCCTGGCCGCTCATCCCGAACTCGACATCACGGTCGCCACAAAGATGGGCCGCCGCGAGGAGCAGGATCCAGCCAACTTCACGCTCGCGAAGTTCCGCGAGTGGACCGATCGCTCGCGCCGCAACCTCGGCGTCGACACCCTCGACCTCGTGCAACTGCACTGCCCGCCGACATCTGTCCTTTCGTCTGACGCTGTCTACGATGCGCTCGACACGCTCGTCGCCGACGGTGCGATCGCGCATTACGGCGTGAGCGTCGAGACGTGCGATGAGGCACTCACCGCGATCGCGCGGCCGGGCACCGCGAGCATCCAGATCATCCTCAACGCGTTCCGGCTGAAGCCCCTCGACCGCGTGCTGCCAGCAGCCGAAGCGGCCGGCGTCGGCATCATCGCGCGCGTGCCGCTCGCCTCCGGGCTGCTGAGCGGAAAGTACACGGCGTCGACGACGTTCGCCGCGAACGACCACCGCACCTACAACCGGCACGGCGAGGCGTTCGACGTCGGCGAGACGTTCTCCGGTGTGGACTACGAGACCGGAGTCGCTGCCGCGCAGGAGTTCGCGGCGAGCGTTCCAGGCGGACTCACCTCGGCGCAGGCCGCGCTCGCCTGGGTGGCACAGCAGGAGGGCGTCAGCACGGTGATCCCCGGTGCCCGCTCGATCGAGCAGGCGCGTGCGAACGCGGCCGCCGGATCCGCTGCCCCGCTGGGTGACGACTTCGAGCGAGCCGTTCGCGCGATCTACGACAGCAACTTCCGCGCCGCGATCCACGAGCGTTGGTAACGAAAAGGAAATAGGCACCATGACCAAACTCATGATCATCATCGGAAGCGTGCGACCGGGCCGGGTCGGGCTTCCCGTGGCCGAGTGGGCAGCGTCGGTTGCAAGCGCCGATAGCCGCTTCGAGGTCGACGTCGCCGACCTCGCCGAAATCAACCTGCCGATGATGGATGAGCCGAACCACCCGCGCCTGCGCCAGTACACCCACGAACACACGAAGAAGTGGAGCGCGCGCGTGGCCGCCGCCGATGCCTTCGTGTTCGTCGCGCCGGAGTACAACTACAGCTACGCCCCAGCGCTCAAGAACGCGATCGACTTCCTCTTCACGGAGTGGTTCCGTAAGCCACTCGGCGTGGTCAGCTACGGCGGTGTTTCCGGCGGTACGCGTGGAGCGGCCGCGCTCCGTGCTTCGGTCAGTGCCCTCGGGCTCGTGAGCACGACGGCCAACGTAGAGATCCCGTACATCGCCAAGCACATTGACGACGAAGGAAAGTTCTCGCCGGACGAGCGCAACGAGCTCATGCTCGGGCACATGTTGACCGAGATCGTGGCGCTGGACGGCGCGCTGCGTCCGTTGCGTCACGCGGCCTGACTGGCAGCACGGTCTGGCCGACCGCACGGTCTGGCCGTTGGCAGGTCAGCTCGTCTGAACCTGGATCGGCTCGGTATCCGGGATCGGGCTCGCGCCGCGCTGACGGAGATCCGGATGCCAGCGGTGGCCGAGCAAGGGCACCAGGAAGCCGACAAGTGCGAAGACACCGGCAACCCAGAATGCGCCGATCGGTCCTGATCCATCGATCAGGAAGCCGGCGATCGCGGAGCCAAGGGCGGCGCCGATGAGTTGACCCGTGCCGACCCAGCCGTACGCCTCGGCCGTGTCGCTGAACCTGACGCTCGCAGAGACGATGGAGAACACGACGGTCAGCGCTGGCGCGATGCCGGCGCCGGCGATAATGAGCGTCGCGGCCAGCCACCAGAAATTGAGCGAGCTCACAGCCAGAGCGACGCCGGCGAACACGATGAACATGCGCCTCGCGAGCGCCCATGGACCGATCGGGATATGCCCGAAGGCGAGGCCTCCCACGAGCGAGCCGAGCGACCAGATCGCGAGCACGATTCCCGCAGTTGGTCCGTTGTTGCCGAAGGTCGCGACGACGCCCACCTCGATGGCGGCGCAGGATCCGACGAGCAGGAAGCCGACGACTGTCGCGAGCAACACGGGTGGCCGGCGCAGCACTGCGCCGAGCTTGCGTGCACTGCGGGGGATCCGCACGCGCCCGACCTCAGGCGAAAGGATGAACCATAGTCCGCCGGTAAGCATGACGGCGACGGACATCAGGATGCCCTGGACCGTGCCGATCTGGGTGGAGACGAAGGTGATCGCGACCGGACCCGCGATCCAGATGATCTCCTGGGCCGATGCGTCCAGCGAGAAGAGTGCCGTGAGCTGCTTCGAATTCACCATCTTGGGATAGATCGTGCGGACGGCGGGCTGGATGGGCGGCATGCTCAAGCCCGCGAAGAACGCAACGGCCATGGTCAGCGGGATCGGCATGACGAACCAGCCGATGCAGGCGATCGCAACGGAGCAGAAACCCAGGGTTGTCCACAGCACCGGTCGCATGCCCCAGACACCCATCAGGCGGCTCGTCAGCGGGCCGGCAATCGCCTGGCCGACACTCATCGCACCGAGGACGAGCCCGGCGGCGCCATAGGTGTGGTGGACGCGTTCGATGTGTAGGAGGAATGCGAGCGAAAGCATGCCGAAAGGGAAGCGCGCGGTCAGCTGAGCCGCGATGATACGGGCAACGCCCGACGTCTTCAGAAGGCCCGAGTAGCTGCTCACAAGGTGGCCAGTCTATCGGTCGACTCGCGTGTCGGTAGAGGGCATTAGGGTGTGCATAACTCAGAGAACTTATGCACATCTGTGGATGACACGCCCACTAGATGTGGTGTTGGCACTCTGGTAATGACCCGCTATATAGTGGTCACACGCCCGAATATAGCGAGGATGTAAACCCGCAAAAACCGGCGAAATATGAATTGGATGGTGCACCCGACCGGTGCATCGGGGGCAAGCGGGGAACCGGGAATCCGGCGAAGGCTTCGTCACTCAGCGAGTGACACGAGTAAGGGAGTAAAAGTGGCAATCACCGTCGTCAAGCGCAACGGCCAGCGGGAGCCGTACGACGCGAACAAGATCAACCTGGCGATCGAGCATGCCGCACAGGGCCTCGACGAGAACATCACCTGGGTGACTCAGATCGCGAGCGAGCTCGAGCTGACGCTGTTCGATGGCATCACGACGCAGCAGCTGGATGAGGCCGTCATCCAGGTCGCCCTGCAGAACGTCAAAGACGATCCGGCGTTCGACGTCGTCGCCGCGCGCCTGCTCCTCAAGACCATCTATAAGCGGGTGCTCGGTGACTACGTCACGAGCGACGAGCTCAAGGCACTGCACGCGAGCCACTTCGGCCCGTACGTCGAGCGTGGTGTCGCAGAAGAACTGCTCGACCCCCGCCTCGTCTCCCTCTTCGACCTCGACCGCCTCGCGGCCGCGCTCGAGCCTGCCCACGACGAGCTGCTCAAGTACATCGGCGTCGTCACGCTCAACAACCGTTACGGCATCAAGGCACGCAATGGCGACCCGCTCGAGGTGCCGCAGTATTTCTGGATGCGCATCGCCATGGGCCTCTCCCTGAACGAAGCGAACCCGACGGATGTCGCGATCTCGTTCTACGAGAAGATGAGCAGCCTCGACTATCTGGCCGCCGGATCCACGCTGGTCAACGCGGGCACCAGGTACCCGCAGCTTTCCAACTGCTTCGTCATGGAGATGCAGGACGACATCGAGCACATCGCCAAGTCGACGCGTGATGTCATGTGGCTCACCAAGGGCACGGGCGGCATCGGTCTCTCCGTGACCAAGCTGCGCGCCCAGGGCTCGCCCATCCGCTCCAACAACACGACCTCGACCGGCCCGATCCCGTTCATGCACACGATCGACTCGGTGCTGCGTGCGGTCAGCCGTGGTGGCAAGAAGTTCGGCGCCCTGGCCTTCTACATGGAGAACTGGCACCTGGACTTCCCGGAGTTCCTGGACCTGCGCCAGAATTCGGGCGACCCGTACCGCCGCACCCGAACCGCCAACACGGCCGTCTGGATCAGCGACGAGTTCATGAAGCGTGTGCAGAACGACGATGCCTGGTACCTCTTCGACCC